>JBCCAJ010000048.1:0-10832 GCA_039814845.1 Pseudomonadota bacterium
CCCAATGAAAAAGCCCCTCAACGCGGTCAAGCGAAAGGGGCCTTTCATCCTGACCTTTTAGCGGAAATATTTTACGTGGCCCGCAATCCGGTAACAAATCGCCACGCAGTTTGCGTACGCCGAAGCGCAAGCTGTGTCAATGGGACCGATGAGAGCGCGTTCGTCAGGCCCCGGTCTGGCGATCCTACCTTCAAGCGAGGGCGTTTTATGGTGACGTACCGCCGTGGGGTTGCGCGGCGCACCAGCGTCGACAATTCGCCAGGCCCAGGGTGGGGCCCTCCTCTCGGCGATTGCAAGCAATTGCCTGCCGGGCAGCGGGCGAAGTCGCGGCGGCGCAAGCGCCTTGATTCCGCGCCGGGCGTTGCGGCTACTTCTTTGAGGGGTTCATGGTGGCGTAGGTTGCGAACAATCGCGACTGCGCCATGAAGAACACGAAGATCACCACGGGCATGGCGAAGGTCTCAAAATAGACCCAGAACTCCTCAGACTGCGTGCGCCAGACCACCTCATTGGCCACGGCCGAGAGGAAAAACAGGAGCGTCACCCGCTTGGTCAGGATCATCCAGCCCGTGTCCTTCAGTGGCATCATCTCTTCCATCACGAATTTCAGCCAGCTTTGCCCGCGCAAGAGCCCGATCCCTAGGATGACCGTGAAGAGCATGTACACCGCCGTGGGCTTCATCTTGAAAAACCTCGGGTCATTGAACCAAACGCTTAAGCCCCCGAACACAATCAGCAGCACGGCCGTCACCGCCTGCATCCGCGCAAGACGGCCCGTGAGGAACCACAACACACCAATGCCCAGCAAGAAAATCGGGATGAACGCGGCTGTGACGGCGACAAACCCGGTGTACTCCACCCCGCCGATGACAAAGGTCTCATCCTTGTACATCAGATAGGCGATGAAGAAGCCGACGATGGGGCCGAACTCCAACAGCGCTTTCAGGCCGGGATGCACGGTCTTTTGAGTTGGTTTTTCGGCCTGTCCCGTTTCCTGTTCGGCGACCTCTGCGGCGCGTTTGGCGGCTTTGCGTTCTTCGCGCCGTGCCGCCTTGCGACGGGCGTGGCGTTCTTCGCGCGTTTCTTGACCCTGCTCTGCCATGCTGTGTCCTCAGCCTCCGAATTCCACGATCACGGCGCCTGCCGCGATCAACGCCATCAGCGCCACGCGCCACGGCCCCACTGTCTCTTTCAACGCGATCCAGCCGATGAAAGCCGCAAAGACCGTTGAGGTTTCACGCAAAATCGCGGCCTCCCCCACCTTGTCAAGCCGCGTGGCCAGCATGATCGAGCCGAAGGACATATAGGCGACAAACCCGCCGATCACACCCCTTTTCATCAACCCGACCGGATCGGGTGGGCAATCCAAGCGGCGATAGCGGTAAAGCGCATAAAACGGCATCGCCAGCCCGTCGATCAGAAAGAACCACGCCAGAAAGGTAAACGGGTTCGCGGTCGCCCGGATCCCGTAGGCGTCGAAGGTCGTGTAGAGCGCCACAAAAAGGCCTGTGGTGACGGCAAGGCCCAACGCCATCGGCATGGTATCGCGCGCGATGGTCATGGTGCGCAGGTTGAAGGCCGCAAGACCAAAGATACCCGACAGCAGCACGACAACGCCAAGCCATTGGACCACGTTGAACGTCTCACCAAACAGCAAATAGGCCCCGATCACGGCAAAGATGGGTGAGGTGCCGCGCACCACCGGGTAGACCACCGTGTAGGCGCCGCGGGTATAGGCCATGGCCTGCAGGATTTTGTAGATCAGGTGTATGACCCATACGAGCGCGAAGATGGGCCACATATGCGGTTCGGGCCAAGGCACCACGAAAAGCGCGAAAGGCGCGGCCATGATGGCATAGCTGGCATCAATCGCCCCTCGGGTGAGCCATGGATCGAAGCGGCCCTTTTGCAGCGCGCCGAAAACGGCGTGCAGGAAGGCGGCGAGGATGGCGAGGATGAGGGCGGTTTGCTTGCCCGCGTCGGTGCCTTCCAGAGAGATGATCCAATCGGTCATCAGATGAGCACCGGAGCGACTTCGTCTGGCCCCGGTCTGGCGATCCCGACCTCAAGCAAGGGCGCTTTATGGTGACATGTCGCTCGGGAATTGACCGGCGCACGAACGTCGACATTTCGCCAGGCCCTGGGTGGGGCCTTACGAAGGCGCGGCGGGCCGACGCCCTTGATTCCGCGCCGGTGCTGCAATTCAGTCTTCGAGCCCGGTGAGCGCGGCGGCGAATTCCTCGGGATCAAAAGGTGCGAGATCGTCAATCTGTTCGCCCACCCCAATTGCGTGGATTGGAAGCCCGAACTTATCCGCCAGCGCCACCAGCACGCCGCCCTTGGCCGTGCCATCCAGCTTGGTCATCACCAACCCGGACACATCCGCCAGTTTCTGGAACGTCTCAACCTGGCTCAGCGCGTTCTGGCCGGTTGTGGCGTCCAGCACGAGCAAGGTGTTATGCGGCGCGCTGTCGTCCTTTTTGCGGATGACCCGGACAATCTTGGCCAGCTCCTCCATCAGGTCCTGCCGGTTTTGCAGCCGCCCCGCCGTGTCGATCATCAACAAATCCGCACCATCGCGAGCGGCCTGTTCCATGGCATCGAACGCAAGGCTTGCCGGATCGGACCCTTCGGGCGCGGTCAGCACGGGCACCCCTGCCCTGTCGCCCCATATCTGCAGCTGCTCCACTGCGGCCGCGCGGAATGTGTCACCTGCCGCGATCACCACGGATTTGCCCGCCGCCTTGAATTGGCTAGCCAGTTTGCCAATGGTCGTCGTCTTGCCAGACCCGTTTACGCCCACCACCAAAACCACCTGCGGCGTTTTGGGGAACAGAGGCATGGGGCGGGCGACGGGTTCCATGATGCGGGCGATCTCTGCGGCCATGAGCTCTTTGATCTCTTGGGTCGAGAGTTTCTTGCCCATCCGCCCTTCGGCCATGTTGGCGGTCACGCGCAGGGCGGTATCGACGCCCATATCGGCAGTGATCAGCAGCTCTTCGAGTTGCTCCAACATGTCATCGTCAAGCGCCCGGCGCATGACCGCCTTGGTTTCCTTGCGACCCAAGAGGCGGCCCAGAAGGCCGGGCTTTTTGACGGGTGCGGGTTCCAGCTCGGGTTCCGGTTCCGGTTCCGAGTCAGGTTCGGGTTCTGGGTCTGGTTCGGGCCCAGGTTCAGGCTCTGGTTCTGGTGCGGGTTGCGGATCAGGTGCAGGGTCTGGGGCGGGCTCAGGCTTCGGTTCCGATGATGGCGCAGGCTCAGGTTCCGGCGCAGGCGCAGGTTCCGGGGCGGGCTCAGGCTCAGGTTCCGGGGCAGGCTCGTCTTCCGGTTCAGGCACCGGCTGGGGTTCTGGCTCGGCCTCTGGCTCTGGCTCAGCCTCTGGCTCAGGCTGGGGTTCTGGCTCGGGCTCTTGCGCAAGGTCTGGACCTGATACCACCTCTGGTGCCGATTCAGGCGACGGGTTTGGCAGTGGTTCCGGGGCGGGCTGAGGTTCGGCCCGGTCTTCGGCCACCTCTTCCACACCGCCATCTTCCACGATCGCATCTAGCCCCTCGTCAATCTTGGAAGAGGATTTGAACAACCGGTTCTTGAGCTTTTTGAAAAATGACATGCGTCCGCTCCCCAATGCCTAGAACAACGCCTGAGGCCTTACCCCATTCCACGTATATCGCGCGGACGACCAATGGAAGACCACTGATGCACCTGCCCGAATGGCGATTCGGGTTTTAGGCGTGCGCCTTCAGGATCTGCACTTCTATTTTCTACTTTGAAAATAATCCTGATAGACGTAATTCTGCTCTGGGTTGCATTATGGCTCATTTCTTTACCCTGATCCCGAAAAACTCCCCAAATCCGACATGTTGGCGTAGTTTCGTCCCTTCAGCCTTTGAGTACTACGTCCAGTCCAATATGGGCTTTCAACAAACGAGGTCCGCCCGCCCGTGATGCGCTTTGCGATCATAACCCTTTTGCCTTGCCTGTTGGTGGGGGCCGCCGTGACGCTGGGCGGTGGCTGGGCGTTTGGCGCGCTGCTTTATATGACGGCGCTTGTGGCCTCGATGGATCGGCTGATCGCCGGGCAGTCTGAAAACGCAGACCCCGAGGCGGAGTTTCCAGCCAGCGACACTTTGTTGGTGGTGTTGGGACTGACGCATTTTGCGCTGTTGGCGGCCGGGGTGTGGGGCGTTGCCGGACCCAGCGGGTTTGAGGTGGCCGAACGCGTGGCACTTGGTGCGGGGGTGGGCCTGATCTTCGGGCAGATTTCGCACCCGGTGGCCCATGAGTTGATTCACAAACGTCCGCGCTGGATGCGGTGGCTGGGGCAATGGATCTACACCTCCATGCTGGCAGGCCACCACGCCAGCGCCCATGTGCTGATCCATCACGTCCATGTGGGCAGCGACCGGGATCCTAATTCCGCCCCTCGGGGGGAAGGCTTTTACCGCTACATGATGCGCGTGACGCGGCAGTCTTTCCTTATGGCGCTGCAGGTGGAAACCGAGCGGCGTCGGCGGGTGGGCAAGCCTTTGTATTCACATCCTTATCTAATGTATGTCGGCGGCGCGGTTGCGGCGCTTGTTGCCGTGTGGGCCGGTTTCGGCCTTTTGGGCGTCGCGGCGTTTGTGTCGATCATGGTCCATGCGCAAGTGCAGATCCTGATGGCAGATTACGTGCAGCATTACGGGCTTAGGCGGCAGACCCTTGCCAATGGACGCCTGGAACCCGTGGGGCCGCAGCATTCGTGGAACGCGCCGGATGTGTTTTCATCCCTTTTGATGGTCAACGCGCCGCGCCATTCCGACCATCACATAAGCCCACACAAGGATTATCCCACTCTCGCGCTTGACCCCGATCAAATGCCATATCTTCCTTATTCCTTGCCGGTGATGGGGGTGATCGCGCTGATCCCGAAAATCTGGTTCCGGCTGATGAACCCGCTTTGCGATGCCTGGAGCGCGGATGCACGTGAGATCGGCAAAGCCCGGCCGGTGGGGCGAAATGACAGTGGTCAGCGCGCGGCGCATCTGGCACAGTCCAACCATGCGCAAACAAGTTCTTAACAGCCTTCTCGCCCTTTTGATTTTGTCCACACCCGGCTTTGCCATGAGTGGGGCAGAATTTGAGGAGTACACCCTCGGCAAGACGTTTTACTTCGCCTCAGAGGGAGAGCCTTACGGGGCTGAAGAGTACCTTCCAAACCGCCGTGTTCGTTGGACTTTCCTGGATGGAAAATGCAAGGAAGGGGAGTGGTACGAACAAGGTGAGATGATCTGTTTTGTCTATGAGGACCAACCCGTACCGCAGTGTTGGAGCTTTGAGATAAGCGCGGGTGGGCTATCGGCGCGATTTGAGAATGATCCCGCGAAAACAGAGCTTTATGAGGTGCGCAAGAGCCCGGAGCCCTTGATGTGTTTGGTTCCTGAAATTGGGGTTTAATTTGAAAATCAGGCTTTGAGAGCGAAGTTATCCACAGATTTCTTTAATTTTCATCTAATTCGCAATATAGCGCCTTCGCCTGGCCCCAGTTTGGCGATCCTGACCCATGAACAGCAGCGCTTTATCTTTGGGTTCCCGGACTCCATACGAGCAATACGCTTACCTCACCAGTTTGCCAGGCCCTGGGTGGGGCCAGGCGAAGGCGCGGCGGGCTGAAGCCCTTGATTCCGCGCCGAAGCGCTCTGATCAAAAGAGTGATCCTTGCTCAGGGCTTTTCTTTTTTGCCTTAGCAGGGCTTTTCGCCTTCCCCGCACCGCCAATCTCCAACCGTCCATCGGCAAACTGCACTTCCAACGCAGACGCTTTTTCAGCCGCCGATCGCGTCGTGACCACATCGCCATCCCCGCGAACAACCGCATAGCCGCGCTGCAAGGTTGCCTCATACCCCACTGTTTGGCGAAGCCTTTCGAGCCCAGACAGGCGATCATTCCAGCGCTCCACCTGACGGCTCGCTGTTTTTGACAGGCGTGCCAACAAGTTATCCAGCTTTTCGGAGTTTCGCGCCACGTCGCGCTTTAGCACATCAAGTTGCAGACGCTTGGCAGCGCCGTTCAGCGCACCGCGTTTCAGATCAACCTTGCCTCTCAGCACGCTTGGCCGAATGGCCCCGGAAACCTTGGACATCTCCACCCGGCGACGTTCCACACCACCAGTTAGGGCACGGGGAAGTTTCTCCGACCACGTGTCCAGCCTTTGACGCGGACTATCAAGCAGCGCCTCGGCCCGGGGCAAGGCGCGGGACAGGTCAGACACCCGCTGCCGCCGCATCTTGATCCCGCCCGTCAACGCGCCGGTCAAACGCCCGTCCTGCTGATCAAGCCAGGCCATAAGATCAAGCCGCACCGGCACCGCCATTTCAGCCGCTGCCGTGGGTGTGGGCGCGCGGCGGTCAGCGGCCAGATCGATCAACGTGGTATCCGTTTCGTGCCCCACGGCGGAGATCAGCGGGATGGCCGATCCGGCGACGGCCCGCACGACGATTTCCTCATTGAAGCCCCAAAGATCCTCTACCGACCCTCCGCCGCGCGCGACGATCAAAAGATCCGGCCGGGGCAGCGCGCCACCGGGCGTCATCGCGTTGAACCCTTCAATCGCGCGAGCCACATCCGGCGCACATCGATCCCCCTGCACCGCCACCGGCCAAATCAGCACCTTCCGTGGAAATCGGTCGCGCAGACGGTGCAGAATATCGCGGATCACGGCACCTTGCGGCGAGGTCACAACACCAATGATATCAGGTAGATAGGGGATGGGGCTTTTGCGGCTATCATCAAAAAGCCCTTCCGCCGCCAACGCCTTCTTGCGCTTTTCCAGCAGCGCCATCAACGCGCCTTCGCCCGCGATGGCAATGTGCTGTGCGTTCAACGAAAACTTGGACTGGAAGCCAGAGGCCGTCATGCGGCCCTCGGCCACCACCTCCATCCCCTCTTCGGGCATGACGCCGATACCTGGCACCTGCCCTTTCCACGTCATGCAGGACAGCACGTTGCGTTCGTCCTTGAGATCGAAATAAAGGTGCCCAGACCGGGCCAGCACCACACGGCCCACCTCGCCGCGCACGCGGACCCAACCCAGCTCCCCCTCGACCAGTTTCTTCACCGCGCCCGCGATCTCCCCCACGGAGAATTCGGGCGTGTTGGAGCCTGGCATTGGGTCGTCGATCAGGTCGGACATGAGCACACCTTGTAACTGCTTGGGGGGAACTTTAGAACGCTCCCGACATAAGGCCAAGCGGGGCCAAGAGGGAAGAGCCATGAACATTCTCATTCTGGGCGGTGGCGGCCGCGAACACAGCTTGGCCTGGGCCGTGAAGCAGAACCCCAAATGCGACAAACTGATCGTGGCGCCGGGCAACGCGGGCATCGCCCAGATCGCGGAATGTGCAGCGCTTGATATCATGGACGGGGCCGCGGTGGTGACGTTCTGCGAGGCGCAATCGGTGGACTTTGTGATCGTCGGACCCGAGGCACCGCTGGCCGTGGGGGTCGCTGACCGGTTGCGCGAGGCGGGGCTGTTGGTATTCGGGCCGAGCCAAGAGGCGGCGCGGCTGGAAGCCTCCAAGCACTTTACCAAAGAGATTTGCGACGCGGCGGGCGCGCCGACGGCGGGGTATGGCCATTTCACGGATGCTGAAGCCGCGAAAGCCTATGCGACAGAGGCTCCGATTGTGATCAAAGCGGATGGGCTTGCCGCAGGCAAAGGCGTGATCATCGCCGAGACCGTGGACGAGGCCCACGCGGCCATCGACGACATGTTCTCAGGCGCCTTTGGCGGTGCGGGTGCGGAAGTGGTGATTGAGGAGTTCATGGAGGGCGAAGAAGCGTCCTTCTTCGTGCTCTGCGATGGAGAAGATGCCTTGCCCATTGGCACGGCGCAGGATCACAAACGCATCGGTGAAGGGGATACAGGGCCCAATACGGGCGGCATGGGGGCCTATTCCCCTGCCCCGGTTCTGACATCAGATGTCGCGGATAAGGCGTTGAATGAGATTGTAAAACCCACGCTGGCCGAAATGGTCCGGCGCGGCACGCCTTATACGGGTGTGCTCTATGCCGGGCTGATGATCAAGGACGGTGCACCGCGGTTGGTGGAATACAATGTGCGCTTTGGCGATCCCGAATGTCAGGTGTTGATGATGCGACTTGGGGCGCAGGCGCTGGACCTGATGCACGCCTGTGCGGACGGGCGGTTGAGCCAAGCTCAGGTGAACTGGGCCGATGATCATGCGATGACCGTGGTGATGGCGGCCCCGGGCTATCCCGGCGGTTACGACAAGGGCGCGCCGATTGGCGGGCTGGACGATCTGCCCGAGGACAGCTTTCACGTGATGTTTCATGCGGGCACCGCGTTGCAGGATGGGCAGGTGGTGTCGGCTGGCGGGCGTGTGTTGAATGCGACGGCGCGGGGTTCCAACCTGCGCGAGGCGGCGGATCGGGCCTACGCCTTGGTCGATGGGGTGGATTGGCCCGGGGCAGCGCTGCGCCGTGATATAGGTTGGCGCGCGCTGTGAGGCCTGCACGCATTCTTTGAAAGAATGCGGTCGAAATCTTTGAAAGACTTCGGGCCCTTAACCCCGAAGGTCCACAATGTCCAAGACGTCAGCGCGGTCGGTGCGGAAACTGTTCGCGGGGTGATCGGCGTCTGCATAGCCCATTGAGATGGCGCAGAGGATCAGACGGTTTTCTTCAAGGTCAAAGTGCCTGCGGATAAAGTCCGGGTAAGCAGCCACAGAGGCCTGCGCGATTGTGGCAACGCCAAGGCTCGTGGCGGCCAGCATGAATGCCGTGACGAACCCGCCGCAATCGAGCGCGCCATAGGGGCCAAGGGCGGCCTCAGTGTGGATGATGGCCACGTGGGGCGCATCAAACAATTCGAAATTTCGAAACGACTGCGCTGCGCGTCCGGCCCGGTCATCTCGGGCAATGCCTGCTGCCTCGTAGAGTTGGTAGCCGCAGGTGCGGCGGCGGTCGCCATAGACACCGGGATAGCCTTCAGGCCAGGGGAAATCCGGTGTGGGATCAGAGCTTTGCGCGGCTGTTTTTAACCCGTCGCGAAATGCATTCGTCGCAGGGCCTTGGGTGATCAAAACCTGCCAGGGCTGGGCGTTGCACCAAGAGGCTGTTTTGCCCGCCGTCTTGATGATCTGCTGCAGCGTGTCTTCCAGCACGGGGTCCGGTTTGAACGCACGACAGGAATAGCGGCGATCAAACACAGCGTTCAGCGCGTCGATCTCTGACATCTAGACCGCCCCTTCGCTGAGCGCGATGGCATAGCCGACCCCGGCGGCAAGGGCCACACCGATCACCACGGCGATGGCGATCTTGATGGCGGACCAGGGCCGTTCGCCCTGCACCCGGCCCGTGCGGCCGTTGACGACGAAGCGGTAGGTTTTGCCGTTGTATTTGTACGCCGCCAGCCAGACCGGCAGCAGGATGTGTTTGAAGGTGGCATCCTTCACCACGGTGTTGATGCCATGAATACGCTGACGATCCCCGCCGATATCAAAACGCACGTCGCGGGCGATCACGCGATCCATATGGGCACGGGCCTCCTTGAAGCCCTCATCCAGTTCCACCTGATAGCTTTCAGCTTTGAACCCTGCGAGGAATTCGGGGCTGTAGGGTTCCAATGCGCTTAAGTCCCAAGGCTCCAGCGCGTCGGTGTAGCGTTTGGGCAGCGTGCGGGAGGCCAGCACCAACACATCGTCAAAAAACCGCGCGACCCGGCCCGACACAGCGCGCCACCGCACCTTTGAGACGCGCACCTGTTCGCGCTTGCCGTTGCGCATGACTGTTTTGGTCTCATGGTAAACCGTGCCGCGTTCGCCCTTATATTGGGATTTTGTATCGGCATCGAAGGTCCAGTAAGGCACGTAAATACCCTGCATCTTCCGCCCCTTACGGGCGTATTCCTGCAAACCGCCTGGGGCGAACCAGAGCCTGCCCAACCAATCGGTCATGGCCTTGCGGGCCGCGCTTTCCTCCAGCGCGAAGGGCAGCACGGCCTTGGGTTTGATTTGACGATGCAGGCCGGTATCGGTGACCACGGGCGAGGCGCAATAGGGGCATTCCTGCGCATGCGTCTTGGCGTCAAACTCCATCTGCGCGGCACAGTCCGGACAGGTGAAAACACGGGTTTCTTGGGTCTCTGCGCTGTCGAGTTGCCCTTTCAAAGCGGCTTGGAAATCCAGTTCGCGGATGGTGCCCTGCCACGGATCGGTCTGGGCAACCTCTTCGCTGTTGCCGCAGTGATCGCAGGTCAGTTGGCCCTTATCCGGATCAAAGCGAAAATCCGCGCCGCATTGATCACAAGGGAAGCTGTGATCCACGAGGATAGACAGGGGCTCTTGATCAGAGGGCGGCATGGGTGGTGGGACCGGGATTTAGGTATTTAGAACAAGAAAGAAGCCGGGATCACGCGCCAGGGGGCGGTGGCGGCAGGACGGTGAAAAGCTGGGCCAGTTCTTGGACGTCTTCGGCCTTGAGCCAGCCGTCCTGACCGGCTGTCCAGACATGAGTGTCGCGGGTGAGTTTGCCTTCAGACGCCATGCGTCCAAGGGCTGCTTTGGAGTAAGGACCGTGGGTTTCTCCTCCTTCGGCGATGTGCCAGACATGTTCGACCGGCGGAGGTGGGGGGGGCGCGACGGCGGCGGGTTGGCCCCCCCATGGTCCTTGATTCATTTGGTTCGCCATGGCCATGCCCATCCCCATACCCAAGCCTGCGCCAATGCCTTCGCCCGCACCGCTGCCGGGGGTTTTGGCGGCGGCGGTCATAGCTTCGGCGGCGCTGTATTGCGTGAACTTGCCCAAATCCCCGGCCAGCCCCATGGAGGTGCG
>JBCCAJ010000133.1:0-6957 GCA_039814845.1 Pseudomonadota bacterium
TCCCCCAACCCGCGCGATGATGAGATTGAGGCGGGATGTGAGGCATATCGAGCGGGCAACCATGATGCGGTGATCGGCATTGGCGGGGGCAGTGCGATGGACGGCGCCAAGGCGATTTGTTTTACCGCCCATAGCGGTCATCATATCGCCGTCTTCAATTACGACACACCCGCGCCAGAGGTCGAGGCGGCGTTTCCCAAACTGATCACCATTCCCACAACGTCCGGCACTGGCGCAGAGACGGAAAGCACAGCGATGGTAACAGACACCACCACCGCGATGAAATACTGTGCCTGGCATCCGGATTTGAAGCCCTGCGTGGCGCTTCTTGATCCTGAGCTGACGCTTGGATTGCCACCTGCTTTGACCGCCTGGACCGGGGTGGATGCCCTGACCCATGCGATTGAGGCCTATATCGTTCCCGACTTCAATCCGCTTTGTGACGCGATGGCGTTGGAGGGCTTGGCGCTGATCGCGCAGGCCTTGGAGCAAGCGGTGGCGCAACCGGGCAATCTTGAGGCACGGGGCCGCATGTTGCTTGGGTCGTGCCTGGCGGGCATCGCGTTTTTGAAGGGGCTGGGCCATGTGCATGCCATCTCTCACATGGTGGGGGCAGAGTATGACACGCAGCACGGGCTGACCAATGCGATCGTTTTGCCTGTGGTGTTGCGCTACAACCTGCCTGACCTGCCGGAGAAGACACGCAGGATGGCCGAGGCGATGGGGTTTGGGGCGCAGGACTGGCAGGTGTTTTGCGCCGAGATTGACGGGATTTTGGATCGGTTGGACATCCCCAAGAACCTCTCGGAGATCGGGGTGGAGATGGAAAGTGCTGAGCGTTTGGCGGGCAAGGCTTTGCTTGATGCAGCCGCCGGGACCAATCCGAGGCAATCGACCGTGGCGGAGATGCAAAGCTTGATTGAGACGGCGATTTCAGGCGCGCGGTAACACTCATCCGTCCTTGGGGACTGGCTCGCCTGTCCAGGTGTCGATGGTATGCATAACCTCTTCGGGCGCTTCTTCATGGGCCAAATGGCCCAAGCCCTTTAGTTCGACATAACTCGTATTTGGCATGATCTGGGCGGCGCGCTTGGACACCCTCGGCGGGACCGTCGGATCACCGGAGCCTGCGATCAAGAGTGTTGGCGTTTGTACGGTAAAAAGCCGGGCGGTCAGCAGGTCCACATCCCATTGTGCCATCATCTGCAGTGTCGCATCCACATGACCCCGGTCGGAAAAAAGCCGCGCGTAGCAGCGCAGACTGTCTTTTGGGATGTCGGAGCCGGTGGACCGGATCAGCCCCCTGGCGCGGGCCATAGGGTCACCCATTGTCAGGGCCACAGAGGTGAAAGGGTTAAGCGCCATCATCTTTGCCATTGCCGGGAAAAGCCAACCCGCCACGCCTTCGAACGGCTCAAGCGCTGCATTGATGCCCACGACGCGGCAAGGGTGATCCAGCAACGCTGAGACCTGTAGCGCCAGTGCGCCCCCGGCAGAATGGCCGATGATGAGTTCCGGTTGCCATCCCTGATCATCCAGCAGCGCGGTAAGGTCCTGCGCCATGGACGCAAGGCTCAACCGTGTTTTCGTGCCTGCGCGGGTGAAGCCCTGGCCGGGCAAATCCACGGCCACGACATGGGTGTCCTGCGACAAGAGCGGCAGCATCCCGGCCCAGCTGTGGGTTGATCCGCCTGCGCCATGAAGCAACAGGGTTGTTGCGCCATCCCCAGCCTCCACCACGTGCCACTCATGGGGGCGGGTGCGGATGGACCTGGCATGGGCTGCAAGTGGCCAATCAGGCAGATCGCGGGCCCGGTCCAACAGCCTATGCCGTCAGGGCGGCGTCAGTCGCCGCGCTGATCATGCGGGCATCGGCGCGGGGCAAGGGCAAGTAATCGCCATTCAGCCAGCCCGCCAACTCCGCCCCTTCGCGACCGGGCCGGTTGGCGGTGTCGATGACCACCGATTTCAGACCTTGTCCGGCCACTGCGTGGGACATCGCTTGCGCGTCTTCTCGCGCTTGCGCCCGACCTTTTACGCCATGCAGCCCCACATTGGCCCGCCCATCCGTCAGGATCGCCAGCGCAGGCGAGCTGCCGCGCACACGGCCCAGTTCGGCCATCTGCAATGCGGCTTGCAGGCCAGAGGCGAGCGGCGTGCCGCCCCCACCGGGCAGTCCGGACAGCTGTTTCTTGGCCTGCACGAGAGAGCGCGTGGGCGACAAAAGGATTTCCGCCCCCTCTCCGCGAAACCCGATCAAAGCCACCTGATCGCGCTTGGCATAGGCCTGTGCCAGCATCAGTTCCACCGCGCCCTTGGCCTCATTCATGCGCGCCATGGCCGCCGAGCCGGAGGCATCGACAGCAAAGATCACCAAACGATCGGAGCGTTCTTCATAGCGTTTCAGGCGGATATCTGACGGGTGGATGATCAAACGAGGGGCATCAGGTCGGCCCTGACGTCGCAGCATCTGCCAAGGGGCTGCGGTGCGCAGGGTTGCCACCACATCAATCCGCGCACGCCCATCTAACCGCCTAGGTCGTGGGGGCAGGGGGCGGCCGCGGCGGTTGGCCACGCGTTTGAGGCCTGCACCAGATCCAGTCGCTGCACGCTTGGCGCGGGCACGGCTTTCAAGACGGGTCAGGAAATCGGCAGGCAGCATGGCGCGCACAGCCTCGATGATCATGTCTTGGGGAATGTCGGTGAGGGTTTGTTCGCCTGCCTCGCCCTGGTCATCTTGCTGTGCCTCGGCTTGGTCGGGGACGGCGTCTGGCGCTTCCACCTCTGGGACGCGCGTGGCGCGGACGGGATAGACCAGTTCTGCGGCCTCTTGCAGGTGATCGTCCGTCACCATGTCTTCCCCATCCAGTGCGGCCAAACTACGTGCTGCGCGCGCAGCAAGTTGTGGGGCGCGCAGGCTGTCGATGCCGAAGGCCATCGCCAACGTGATGAGGGTTTCCTGTTGGTCAGCCGTCAGGCGCAAATCTGCCAGCCGCGCCCGGGCCGCATCCAGATCGCCCGGGGCAGGCATCAGCGGCTTGGCGTCGGACCAGCGCACGTCAGAGAGGTCCACGTGAAAGGCCAACCGTTCGGTCAGTGTCCGATGGGCGCCCTCTTCCGGATCGGCGCCTTCATCCAGTAGGATCAGCGCATGTTCATGGGTTTGATCATGGGCGTTGTCGAGCAAGAGCCCAAGGCGGGCTGCCAAGCCTGAAGAGGCACGCTCTGCCATGGTCAGAACCAAGGCGCCAGGGTTCTCTGCAATCCCCGGATCGCGCACCATCCGGCCCTCTGTCAGGGACGCGGCAACATTCACCCCGCCGAAAAGCTGCGTGTCCGTCAGATCAGGGTGAATGCGCCGCAAAGGCAAGGGCATCCAAGCGAACTGATCCTCCAACACTTGCCGCGCAGGGCTGGGGCGGGCGCGCACCGTCAGGCCCTTCAGCCCACCCGGATCCACGCAGAGCGCAGAGAGGGCGCGCAAAGCCCGTTTCCAGGCCGCGCCGCTCATGCGTCAAACCGGTTCATGCCAGCGTTTCCGCGACGGTTCGATCCACGCGGGTCGACGATCCAGCCTCATCCAACGGATCGCGGCGCAACCGGTGGCTGAGCGCCAAGGGGGCCACGCGACGCAGGTGCGCGCGGGTGATGGAACCAGCCCCTTCGAAGGCCGCCAGTGCGCGGGCGGATTTGAGCAAAGTCAGCTCTCCACGCAGACCATCCGCGCCCAAGGCGAGGCTCAAACGGGCACAATCTTCCACCACCTCATCGGGGGTGGCGGTGGCGCCAAGCGCCTCTCGCGCGGCAATGATGGCTTTGCGAATGCGCGTGTTCTGACCGTTCCATTTGCGCATGAAGGAGGATGTGTCATGTTCAAAGGCATCCCGGCGGCGGATCACTTCCACGCGTTCTGCCACGGTATTTGGCGAACGCACCTCCACCGACAATCCGAACCGGTCAAGCAATTGTGGGCGCAATTCTCCCTCTTCGGGGTTGCCAGATCCCACAAGAACAAATCGCGCGGCGTGGCGGATCGACAGGCCTTCGCGTTCCACCGCGTTGACGCCTGATTGCGCCACATCGAGCAGCAGATCGACGATGTGATCCTCCAGCAGGTTCACCTCATCAATATAGAGGTAGCCGCGGTTGGCCTTCGCCAAAAGCCCCGGCTCAAATGCCTTTTCGCCTTGGGTCAATGCGCGTTCGATATCCAGCGCGCCGGTCACCCGGTCCTCGGTCACGCCCAGCGGTAGGTCGACCACGGGCGTTGGACGTTCCACGATGGATTTGTCAGTGATATCGGCCCAGTCCGGGCAGTCTTTTACATGGGCGGAATTCACCGGACAGCCCGCGACCAATTCAATGGGTGGCAAAAGTGCAGCCAGCGCGCGCACGGCGGTGGATTTTCCGGTGCCCCGGTCGCCGAAGACCAGCACACCGCCAAGGCTTGGATCAATTGCGGTTAGGATCATCGCGGTTTTCATGTCGTCCTGGCCAACAATGGCGGAAAACGGGAAATGCACGGTCATTTGGGTAATCCAATGCTTTCAAGGGGTTGCTTGCCTTCCCACTGACCGTCACAGGCGGTCACATGGAAACGAGCGTAGAGTTCTTCGCGAAACCAGTCACCCATGCGCACGGCCTTTATGGCGCGTGCATGTGGTCCGTCCTTTCGGGCGAAATTGGCCATTGTGGCGGTGTCTGGCCAGATGGAGAACGTGATCTGCTGCATCAAAGGCACCTCTCCGATGCCGATCTTGAAGACGACATTGTCGTCAAAGCCGATGACGGAGCTGATATCGGGCACGCGCTTCCAGAATTTGAGCGCCGCACGGGGTTTCACGGTTGCGCGGGTCAGCGCGGCCACGGGACCGGCTTCAGGTTCGCAGGCGACCTCAAACGGGGTGACGCCTGACCATTGCCCGCGCACAGAGGTGGGCGACAGATAGACTGTCCAGTCTTCTTGCGCGCGCCTCCGATAGCGACGAAAAATCCCTGTGGTCTTGGTTTGGCGCTGCGCGGTCTCAAGATCAGGCCAAGCGGCCAAAATCGCGTAAACGCCAGTGTTCGGAACGGGGGTAAATCCTTCGCCCGTGCCAGATCCGCAGAGTTTCCAGAACTGAATCCCGTCGATGCGCGCCATCGCAGGCCGGGCGAGCCCCATCATGGCAAACGCCCAGATCCGCGCCCATCCCGGCGCGAAGCGGAAAAAGCTGATGCTTACGGTTGTGATTTTACTCACCCTCGACATCTGTTGAATTGGCGCATCGCCCGCGCGTGATGCACGGGAACTATGCCCCTAATAAAGAACAACAATCGTCGATTGTCAATTTAACTAGACACATGTAGTCTAAAGAAATGTTGACAGATACCTCATCCGCACACCCCGTCCCCCAACGCCACGCGGTGATCATTGGTGCGGGGTTGGGTGGGTTGGCGTCTGCCATGCGATTGGGGGCCAAGGGCTATCGCGTGACGGTGCTTGACCGGCTTGAAACGCCTGGCGGGCGTGGCTCGGCCATCTGGCAAAACGGACATCGGTTCGATCTGGGCCCCACGATTGTCACTGTTCCGCAAGTGTTTGAAGCCCTGTGGGAGGTCTGCGGGCGCAACTTTTACGAAGACGTATCGCTTCAGGCGCTGGACCCTTTCTACGAAATCCGCTGGCCCGATGGCAGCAGCTATAGCGCCCGGCAAGATACAGACGACATGATGAAAGAGGTGGCGCGCCTGTCGCCATCCGATGTGAAGGGCTATGCGCGCTATCTCAAGGCCAGTGAGCGACGCTATTGGCTGGGATTTGAAGATATGGGCCGGCGCCCGATGCATGGTTTGTGGGATTTGATGAAGGTGCTTCCTGCCTTTGCCATGTTGCGCGCAGATCTGTCCATTCACAGCCTCGCCTCTCGCTATGTCAAAGACGAACGCTTGCGCATGGCGCTCAGTTTTCATCCGCTCTTTATCGGCGGGGACCCGTTCCATGTGACGTCTATGTATGCTCTCGTCAGCCATCTGGAAAAGGCCTTTGGCGTGCATTACGCGATGGGCGGTGTCGATGCGATAGCCCGCGCGATGGCGCGCGTTGTGGGGTTGCAGGGCGGCCACGTCCAGCAGGGCGCAGAGGTTGATGAGATCATCTTGCAAAATGGCCGCGCCACTGGCGTCCGCCTGACCGGTGGCGAAGAAATTCGCGCCGATATCGTCGTATCCAATGCGGATGCAGGCCACACGTATGACCGTTTGATGCGCAACGCACCCAAACGGCGCTGGACACCGCCGCGGCTGAAACGCACGCGCTGGTCTATGGGGCTTTTCGTCTGGTATTTTGGCACGCGCGGAACGCGCGGCAAATGGGCGGATGTGGGCCATCACACCATCCTCAACGGCCCGCGCTACAAAGGCCTGGTGCGGGACATCTTTATCAAAGGCAAACTGGCCGATGACATGAGCCTGTATATCCATCGCCCCTCCATCACCGATCCCAGCGTGGCGCCAGACGGCGATGATACGTTTTACGCGCTCAGCCCCGTGCCCCATCTGGGCCATGACGATCCGGTGGATTGGGAGCGGATGGCAGAGCCCTACCGCCAAAAGGTTCAGGCCTTCTTGGAAGATCAGCTTTTGCCGGGTCTGGGTGATCACCTGAGCGCGTCCGAGGTCTTTACGCCAGAGACATTCCGCGATCGGTATCTCAGCCCCCATGGTGCCGGGTTCTCTATCGAGCCTCGCATCCTGCAAAGCGCCTATTTTCGCCCTCATAACGTGAGTGAAGAAGCGGAAGGGCTGTACCTTGTGGGTGCCGGAACCCATCCGGGCGCGGGCCTGCCGGGCGTGGTATCCAGCGCCGAGGTGCTGGCCCAATTGGTGCCCGATGTGGCCGTTGCCAAAAAAGAGCATGTCATGCGCGAGGCGGCTGAATGATTGACCCCAGGGATATGGCCCATTGTGTGGACGCGA
>JBCCAJ010000040.1:0-11486 GCA_039814845.1 Pseudomonadota bacterium
CCGCCCCCGCATCACGCCAAAGCGCGGCCGGATCTCATCGCGGAACTTCCACTGGATATGATAAAGCGTCATGGGCAGGTCTTTGTAGCTGCCCACATGGGCGCGGAAGATATCGGTGATCAGCTCCTCATTGGTCGGGCCATAAAGCATGTCCCGATCCTGCCGGTCGCGAATGCGCAACATCTCGGGGCCATATGCATCATAGCGCCCGCTTTCCCGCCACAGATCCGCCGATTGCAGCGTGGGCATCAGCACCGGAATATGCCCCGCGCGTGCCTGTTCCTCATGGACGATATTTTCCAGCTTTCTCAGCACTTTGAAGCCCAGCGGCAGCCAGGAATAAATGCCCGCACTGGCCTGCTTGATCATGCCTGCGCGCAGCATCAACCGGTGGCTGACAATCTGAGCCTCGGAGGGGTTTTCCTTCAGAACAGGCAGAAAATATCGTGACAGGCGCATGGGCTTCATCCGTGATCAGTTTCCCATCTCGTTTAGGCACTTCCCCCGACGTATACAAGCGGCACCCACGCCAAGCCTGATCATCACGGTGCCATCACAGGTCGGTGATAGACGTGAACCATCCCGGTTGACGCTGCGTACCCCTTTTCACTGAGCGCTGAGGAAACGCGCTTTTGAACAGGAGGACTATCCATGAAGACTTTCACCAAACTCGCCGCCACTGTTGCCACCGTTGCCGCACTCGCAACGGGTGCCAAAGCCGCCAGCATCACCGAGATCGCCGTCAACGACGAACGCTTCTCCACGCTCGTGGCCGCCGTGACCGCAGCAGGGCTCGCGGACACGCTGGCAGGCCCCGGCCCGTTCACTGTCTACGCACCTGTGAACGACGCGTTCGACGCCCTGCCCGCTGGCACGGTGGACACGCTCCTGAAGCCGGAAAACAAAGGTCAGCTGACCGACGTTCTTCTGTATCACGTGGATGACCGCAAACTGACGGCCGAAGCCATCCCCGCGGGCTCCAACTACTTCAAGCCGCTTCTGACATCCCAGCGCCTGTGCATCACCAAAGCCGGTGGTGGCGTGTCCATCGCGGACGGCACGGGTGACACGGCCAATGTCATCATCGCCAACATCAAAGCCGACAACGGCGTGATCCACGTGATCGACAAGGTGCTGCTGCCCGGTCAACGCCCCGCTTGTCACTAACGCCCGTCTGACAGCCTCACGCGCCACAGAATTTTTCAAAAATTCTGCCGCCAACGTTGGCGGGCATTTTTTTGATAAAAAAATGCGGGCGCTTAGTGGCCCATTACAGCGAAACTAGAAAACAATCCCAAGAGCCCGCCCAAAGACGTGGCGGGCTCTTGCATGACGGCGCGGCATAGTCGATCAATAGGGCGAAACTGAATGGGAACGCCCATGGCCCTGCCTGCCGCAACACAGCTGAAATACTGGACCATCGCGACGGTGGTGTTCCTTGTGGTCCTTTGGGCGCTTGGCGACGTCATTTTGCCTTTCGTACTGGGCATGGCCATCGCCTATTTTCTCGACCCCGTGGCCGACCGGTTGGAACGTATGGGGCTGTCGCGGGCACTGTCTGTCACGGTCATAACGCTTTTCGTCATCGTGATCTTCATCATGATGACCCTTCTCGTGGTACCGACCCTGATCAATCAAGCGGCCAATCTGGTGGAGGTTGCACCACAACTGTTTGACCAGTTGCGCACGTTCCTGACGGATCGCTTCCCCGCGCTCTTCGACGAAAGCTCTACCATCCGGCAATCGTTGGCCACATTGGGTGAAACCATCCAAGCCAAAGGCGCGCAGTTCATTGAAGCGGTGCTGGCCTCCGTTGGGTCCCTCATCAATGTCGTGGTTCTGATCGTGATCGTGCCGGTCGTGGCCTTCTACTTGCTATACGACTGGGATCGCATGGTGTCAGAAGTGGACAAGCTTTTGCCGCGCGACCACGCGCCCACCATCCGGCAACTGGCCCGGGATATCGACAAAACCCTGGCCAGCTTCATCCGCGGCATGGGCACCGTTTGCCTGATCCTTGGCACGTATTATGCCATCGCTTTGATGCTGGTGGGCCTGCAATTTGGCCTTATCGTGGGCGCCATCGCAGGGCTTGTCACCTTCATCCCCTACCTTGGCGCCATCATCGGCGGGGCATTGGCCATCGGGCTTGCGCTGTTTCAGTTCTGGGGTGAATGGCTCTCGATCGGGCTTGTGGTCGGGATTTTCGCACTGGGCCAAGTGATCGAAGGAAATGTCCTAACCCCCAAACTGGTGGGCAGCTCAGTAGGCCTGCACCCTGTCTGGCTCATCTTCGCTTTGTCTGTCTTTGGCGCTCTGTTTGGTTTTGTTGGCATGCTGGTGGCCGTCCCTGTGGCCGCCTCCATCGGCGTTCTGGCCCGGTTTGCCACCCAGCAATACATGTCCAGCAAACTCTACCGCGGCCTCTCGGAAGACGAGTGATGGAGACGAAGGATGGCTGAGCAACTCAGCTTTGACCTTCCCGGCCGCACGGCGCTGGGGCGCGATGACTTCTTCGTTTCGCCTGCCAACGCAAATGCCGTGGCGATGATCGAAGGCTGGCAGGACTGGCCCGGGCGCAAACTGATGCTGGTGGGGCCAAAGGGCGCGGGCAAGACACACCTCACCCATGTCTGGGCGAACCTGAGCGAGGCGACAATCATCCCCGCCTGCAACATCACGCAGGCCGACATTGCTGCCCTCGCCACCACCCATATCGCCGTTGAAGACTGCCACGCCATCGCCGGTGATCGCGACGCGGAAAACGCGCTGTTCCACCTTCATAACCTCGCGCTCGCCGAAGGCCGCACGGTGCTTTTCACCGCGGCCACGGCCCCGGCAGAATGGCCCCTCACCCTACCCGACCTGATGAGCCGCATGCAGGGTACGCCGTCGATCCACATATCCCCGCCCGATGATGCGCTTCTCGGCGCGCTGCTGATAAAGCTTTTCGCCGACCGACAGCTGTCGCCCACGCCGACCACACTGCCCTATCTGGTCACCCGCATTGACCGATCCTACGCCGCCGCCGCCGCCGCCGTTGACGCCCTTGACGCCGCCGCGCTCCAATCTGGCCGTTCTATCACCCCGCGACTTGCCGCACAGGTGCTGGACATCTGACATACAAATCCCCATCTTAGTCATCTCGCTGTTACAATTAACTGAGCAATAACACCGTCATGACGGATGCCGACTTTTTGAAATCCCCAATGCCCGCCCCGGTGGACATGCCCGATCTGGACCTGACTGGCCCGGGGCGGTTCTACAACCGGGAACTCAGCTGGATCGGTTTCAACTGGCGCGTGTTAGAGGAAGCCTCAAATCCCCGCGTGCCCCTTCTGGAACGCCTGCGGTTTCTGTCTATCTCTGCCACCAATCTCGACGAATTCTACAACGTCCGTGTGGCGGGCCTGCGCGAACTGGTCCGCGAAGGCAATACAACGCCCGCCCATGACGGCCTCACCCCCGCCGAACAGCTTAAACTGATCGACGACGAAGCCCGCCGCCTTCTGCAACACCAACAAGACACGTACGAGGCGCTCAAGGCAGAGATGGAGGATGAAAATATCTCCATCCTCACTCGCGATGAACTGACCGAAGACGAACGCACCTATCTCGAAGGCGCGTTCATGAACAAGGTCTTCCCGGTGCTGTCCCCGCTGGCCATCGACCCCGCGCACCCCTTCCCCTTCATCCCCAATCTGGGCTTCACCCTTGCGCTGCAACTCAAGGCCCGTGATGGAAAGCGCAGCCTCAAGGCGCTTTTGCCCATTCCCGGCCAGATTGACCGTTTCCTGACCCTGCCGAGCGAGGAAGGCACCCACCGCGCCCTGCCGCTGGAAGAACTGTTGCTTTTGAACATCGACAGCATCTTCCCGGGATATGAGATGAAAAACCACTGCGCCTTCCGCGTGCTGCGCGACAGCGATCTGGAAGTCGAAGAAGAGGCCGAAGACCTGGTGCGCGAATTCGAAGTGGCGCTCAAACGCCGCCGCCGGGGCGAAGTGGTGCGCATGAAAATGACCGTCGGCGCACCGGACAGCTTGCGCGCCGTGATCATGGAAGAACTGGGCGTCGCGTCGGAAGAAATCGTTGAGGTTCAAGGCATTATCGGCCTTGCCGACCTAAGCGAACTGGTCCTCGACACCCGCCCTGACCTGCTTTGGCCCTCCTTCACCCCGCGCGTACCCGAACGCGTGCAAGACCATGACGGCGACATGTTCGCAGCCATCCGGCAAAAGGATGTGCTGCTGCATCACCCGTATGAGACCTTCTCAATGGTGATCCGCTTCCTGCAACAGGCAGCAAGAGATCCCAACGTGGTGGCGATCAAACAAACGCTCTACCGCACGTCCTCTGACAGCCCCATCGTCGACGCGCTGTGTGAGGCGGCCGAGGATGGCAAATCCGTCACCGCGCTGGTGGAACTGAAGGCCCGCTTTGATGAAGCCGCGAACATCCGCCAATCCCGCCATCTCGAACGCGCAGGCGCCCATGTGGTCTACGGCTTCATGGATTGGAAAACGCACGCCAAAATCTCAACCGTGGTGCGCCGTGAAGGTGACAATCTGGTCACCTACACCCACTACGGCACTGGCAACTACCACCCGATCACGGCCAAGATTTACACCGATCTCAGCTTCTTCACCTGCGATCCAGCCCTTGGCCGCGATGCCACGCGCGTTTTCAATTACCTCTCTGGCTATGCCCAACCCCATGAACTTGAAAACCTCGCCATCTCCCCCCACACGCTCAAATCCCGCCTGCTGGACATGATCGAAGCCGAAATTGAGCACGCCAAAGCGGGCAAAAAGGCCGAGATCTGGGCCAAGATGAACTCCCTCATTGAACCCGACGTGATCGATGCGCTTTATGCCGCCAGTCAGGCGGGCGTTCAGATCAGCCTTGTGGTGCGCGGCATTTGCGGGCTGCGCCCGGGCATCAAAGGGTTCTCTGAAAACATCCGCGTCAAATCCGTCATCGGGCGGTTTTTGGAACATTCCCGCATTGTGTGTTTCGGCAATGGCGGCGGGCTGCCATCCAAAAAAGCGCGGGTCTTTATCAGTTCCGCCGACTGGATGGGCCGCAATCTCAACCGCCGCATCGAAACGCTGGTGGAAATCCAGAACAACACGGTGAAGGCCCAGATCATGAGCCAGATCATGGCCGCCAACATGGCTGATATCGCCCAAAGCTGGGTCATGTCACCTGATGGCAGTTTCCAGCGCGCAGAATGGGAAGACGGCACGTTTGCCTTCAACTGCCACCGCTTTTTCATGGAAAATCCGTCGCTATCGGGCCGCGGATCCGCGGGGGCCTCAGACGTGCCAAAGTTGACGCATACGGAAGACTGATCACTGTTTTGGCCCCGTCCTGAGGCGGTCCTTATTCCTGTTCATGCGCCGGTCTTTGGGGTGGTGCGACGACGCCGCCCCGCAGGTGCGCGCCAGGGTGGAGGCCTGCCAAACCCATGGCGTGGGCAGATGGTGCCCAACAGGCATGGATTTCAACGTGGGCAATGTGCCTCAGGTCGAAGCTCAGTTATCCGGTTACCAATGATTGACCGGGGCCGCCCTATCGCCCATAAATTGGGCGCAGTAACCGGGGGGCACATGGACGGCGCACACGATCCATCTGATGCAGATTGGGGGCCATTTGGCCGACCACTGTTTGAGGAAGCCTCCTCCCGCCGTCTCAGCCGCGTGGGCGTGGTGGATATCGGATCCAACTCCGTCCGCATGGTGGTGTTTGACGGCGCAGCCCGGTCGCCTGCCTATTTCTTTAATGAAAAAGTGATGTGCGAGTTGGGCGCGGGGCTGGCGATGACAGGGCGGTTGAACGCCCAAGGCCGCGACCGCGCACTGGCCGCAATGAAACGATTTCACCGCCTGGCTGAGGGCATGGGCACCGGCCCTCTTACCGCCGTGGCTACTGCTGCGGTGCGCGATGCCGAAGATGGTGCCGCCTTCTGCGCCGATGTTGAACGTGAAACAGGCATCCGCATCTGGGTTCTGACAGGCGAACAGGAAGCGGCCTTTTCGGCGCAAGGTGTGTTGCTGGGTTGGCCCGGATCCTACGGCCTGGTCTGCGACATGGGCGGGTCGTCGATGGAACTGGCCGAAATCAACGGGGGCCGCGTGGGCCGCCGAATGACGTCTCCGCTGGGCCCCCTAAAGCTGCGCGACGTCAAAGGCGGCAAAAAGGGGCGCAAAGCGCAAATCAAAGACTATGTCGCCGCCATGAGCGACCATTTGGGCGAACAGCGCAACCGCCTTTTCCTCGTCGGCGGCTCCTTCCGCGCGCTGGCCAAGATTGACATGGAACGCCGCACTTACCCGCTGACGGTTGCCCATGAATACCGTATGAGCGCGGCCAGTTTGCGCGACACCATGCGCTACATCGCTGAACATGACCCCGATGACCTGCGCGCCCGCGCGGGCGTGTCCTCTGCCCGGATGGCCTTGGTGCCCTACTGTGCCGAAGCGCTCAAAGAGGTGGTCAAAACGTTCAAGCCTCGCGACATCGCCATTTCCAGCTATGGCATCCGCGAAGGGCTACTCTACCAACAAATGCCCCAGCCCTTGCGCGACCGTGACCCGCTGATTGAGGCCTGCTCTTTCGTCGAATCCCGCGATGCGCGCATCCCCGGCGCGGGCAAAGCCGTCTACAAATTTATCGAACCTTTGTTCAAATCCGTCCCGGAAGAGCGCAAACGCATCATCAAAGCCGCCTGCCTGCTGCACGACGTCAGCTGGCGCGCCCATCCCGATTACCGCGCGGAGGATTGCTTTGACAACGCCACCCGCGCCAATCTGGGCGGGCTGAAACATTCTGAGCGGATCTACCTGGGCCTTGCCCTTCTGCACCGCTATTCCAACAGCCGCGACAACAGCCGGTTTTCCGAATTGAACGAACTGGTGACTGAAAAGGATCAGCACGAGGCCGAAGTCGTGGGCAAGGCCATGCGCTTTGCCGCCATGCTCTGGCCCTCGCAAGAGCCGCGCCTGGGCAAACTGAAATGGTTTCCCAAGAAAAAGCAGCTGGACCTGGTGCTGTCCCGCGATACTGAAGAGCTGTTCGGTGAAGTGGCCGAGGCGCGGTTTCAGTCGCTCGCCCAAACCTTACAAGCCGCACCCAGCATCCGCATTTCGCGAGACTGATTCAGGCAGACACATTTTTTTTCAAAAAAAATGTCGCCAACGTTGGCGGCGAAATTTTTGAAAAATTTCGTGGCGCTTCAGATCTCAATCTCGCCCTCTTCCAAAGGCTTTGCATCGGGTTTGCGCCGAATGATAATATCACCATTGGGCAGAACCTCTGGCAGCTCATAGAGGTTGATATCATCCACCTTCTCGAAAAGATCGCGCATCATCGGGCCCATCGCCTCGCCGAATTGGCGAAAAGCGGGGCCCATTTCCTCAGCAAAGCCTTGCAGGTCATTGAGCGCGGGCTCCATTTCCTGCCTCAAGCCTTCCATGAACAATTCCATACCCCGCTCCATCAGAGAGGGCGCATTTTCCTCCTCCGCCACAACGGGGGATGCGAGGGCAAAAACAAGGACGGGGACGCAGATCAACTGTTTCATGACCTGAATATAAGCCAACCCTCGCACAATTTTAAGACAGAACGCGTCAGATCTTGATATCAAGCGTCACCGGGAAATGATCTGAGGCAGTCAAAAGCGCCTCCCGCAGCTCCGGCACTTTCCAACAGGCCGGGTCATCAAACGGATGCCAGATCCGCCAGATCGGGCCCCGGTCCCGCAAATCGGCAGACACCATGACGTAGTCCAGAAGCGCCTGCAGATAGCGCTTTTCATCCTTCAGATAGAACCGCGCGGTGCTGTTCACCGCCCCCAGTCGGCGGGTCAGCGCGCGCTTGGCATGGGGATCAAAGAGCCGATGATCACTGTCGCCGCCCTCACCCAGAATGATCTCCACCGAAGAACGACCAAAAAGCTCCTCATAGGCATCAAGCCCCGGCCCGTCATTGAGATCACCGAGCACAATCAGGCTTTCCCCTTCGCTCAGATGCCCCTCAATGCGCTGCCGGAGCCACACGGCCTGCGCCTGCTGCTTGCGACGGTTGGCAATGCCCATGCGCATCGCTTCATCGCGGGATTTCGCGCCGTGCGGCGCCTTGGATTTCAGATGCGCCCCGATAAGACGCAGATCAAAACCGCTGTCCGTCGTCAGCGCCACTTCCAAGGGCGGCTTTGAAAAGACAACCTTATCCTCGGCCGCATCAATATCCAGGTCGATCCGAAACACACCGTCAAACCGCGGCGCATCGCGGCTGCCCTTCTGCCCCGTGGGGGCGCCTTGGGGGTCATGGGAACAGGTCAGCACATCAGGGTCATAGAGCAACGCAATTTCTTGCTGCGTATCGTTGGCAAACCCAAGCAGCGCCTTGCGCGCCCGTATCCCAATAGTTTCCGCAAAGTTCTCAAGTGCGGGCAAGGTTGCGCGCTTGCGACTTTCATCGGGGGCCTCCACCACCAGCACAGCGTCTGCATCCATGGCCGAAAAAACGATCCCCAGAGCCGCCAACTGGTCGGCCCGCGTCACATCGTAACGCGCCGACCATTCCCCATCCTCCAAAAGCGCGCCTTCATCGTCAAACAGCGCGTTAAACCACTCAACATTATACGTGGCCAGCCTCATCTAAAGCGTGCCATGCTTGATAAAACATCGTGTTTGCCTGCCGGTCCGAGGCAGCGTTTAAACCACAACGCGTTCGGATCGGAAGGCAAATTCGGTTTGCTCGGCATGCGGACTACCCGTTGATCTCTTCCCAGGCGCGGTTGATATCGACCATCCGCTTCTCGGCCAGCTTCACCGCCTCTTCCGGCACACCGCGGGCGAGCATTCGGTCGGGATGCGTCTCGCGCACCAAGCGGCGCCAGGCCACGCGAATTTCCTCTTTGGGCGTGTCCCGCGTCACCCCCAACACGTCATAAGGATCAGCCTTGGCATCGGGCACAAATCGCGTCCTCAGCGCACGGAATTCCGTGTCCGAGAGGCCAAAAATCTCCGCCACCCGTTCCAGAAACGTATCTTCATTGGGGTGATAGACACCATCGGCTACAGCGATGTGAAACAACCCCTCCATCAGGTCACTCAGCGCATGGGTATCTTCGCCGAACATTGACCGGATGCGTGTGGCGTATTCCTCAAAACCTGCCACATCCTGACGGGCGAGGTTGAAAACCCGCGCCGCGCCATCGTGATCGGCCTCGGCAATCTGGAACACCTCGCGAAAGGCCGTCACCTCATCGCGCGTGACCATCCCATCCGCCTTGGCCATCTTGGCCCCAAGCGCGATGACAGCAATGGCAAAGGCAACAGACCGCTCGGGCGGCGTGCGCAAATGCTCGAAAACCTGCGTAAGGCTTTCGCCCTTGGCAAGTGCGGCAAGCGCCTCAGATATGCGGCTCCAGATGGACATGTCTAAGGCCTTAACGCTTTTCGAACCAGTTGTCTGTCAGAACCGGGCGTTGCATGTGTGGCCTCGCAAAGAATTAGGTATTTTTAACAAGAAAGAAGCCCGAACCTGCGCTTCTTTCTTGTGGGAAATACCTCCGCCGGAGGCATGAAATCTGGTGTTGGTCAGCTCGCGAAAATCTGCGCCTCATAATCTTTCAGGTAAATCCGCAGCCACGGAGTGAATCGGGCGGGCTCTCGTTCGACCCATTTGGCCAGATCTTCCATATCGACCCAATCGGTGGCCATCACCTCTTCGGGGTTGGGCACCGGCACCACGCGGCTGCGCACGCGGGACATGAAGATATCGACGCGCTCATGTTCGATGAGGCCCCCGCCCACATCCGCGCGATAGGTCAGTTGATCTCGATATTCCAGCGGCAGGCCCTTTAAACCCAGCTCTTCATAAAGACGCCGATCCGCGCAGACCTCTGCCGCCTCACCCCACAAAGGATGGGTGCAGCACGTGTTCGCCCAAAGCCCGGGCGTGTGATACTTGCACATCGCCCGCTGCTGGATCAGCACGTCATTGCCGCACATCACAAACACCGAAACCGCCATGTGCAAGAGGCCCCTTTGATGGGCCTCCAGCTTTTCGACGGCCACCAGATCACCGCCCACCCAGGTGGGGATCATCTGTCGTGTGGGAAGATCAGGCTTGTTCATACATAGGCCTCCGGGACCAGACGTGTGAGATGGGCAAGATTTTTCAGACCGATCTTGATGTGCGCCATGGGCCGTGCCTTGACCAGTTCCTTGTTCATATACGCCTCAAAGGTCAAACGCTGCACATCTTTGTCGTGACAAAGTGACACAAAGCGTTCGCGGCGCTCGTCTGAGCGATAATAGGCGTTCTGCATCGACCCCAGTACGCGGAAGACGTTCTTGTGGTCCTTCATGAAGAGCTTGCGTGCCAGTTGCAGATCCTTGACCCGACCGCTTGTCAAACAGGCCGAAGCCGCCATCGCCGCCACACGCCCGCCGAACATGGCGTAGTAAATCCCCTCACCCGAACTGGGCGCGACAACGCCGCTGGCATCCCCCGCCAGCACCACGTCTTTGCCATTGTCCCAGCGATCCAGCGGTTTGAGAGGAATGGGCGCGCCCTCTTTGCGGATGGTTTTGCAGCCCTCAAGGCCGCTGGCCACGCGCAAATCGGATGTGGCCTGTTTCAGGTCGACATCCTTGATCATGGATCCCATGCCGACACTGGCCGTCTTGCCGTGGGGGAAAACCCAGCCATAAAAATCGGGTGAAATCGCCCCGTCATAGATCACGTCGCAGCGGTCGGGATGATACTCGCCCACAGGGCCCGGGGCTTCGATGATCTCATGATAAGCCACCACAAAGGGGATTTTATCGCCATCGGGGATTTCCTGACGCGCCACATTGGACCGCGCACCATCCGCGCCAATGACCAGCTTGGTGGGCAGTTCGCGTTCATTCTGGCTGACCTTGTCGCGATAGATAACGCGGGTTTCCCCGCCATCACGGTCAATGCGCACGAAGGTGCCGGTCGCACGATCCGCCCCTGCGCTGGCAGCGCGAACGCGGAGGAATTCATCAAAGTGTTCGCGATCCACCATGCCGACAAAGCCGTTCTCGATGGGAATATCCACCATCCGCTTCGTGGGTGAAATCATCCGCGCCGTGGTGATCTTGGCCACCAGCTGATCTTCGGGAATGTCGAAATCCCGGATCAGGCGCGGCGGGATGGCCCCGCCACAGGGTTTGATCCGCCCGGCGCGGTCAAGCAGCGCGACCTTATACCCCGAACGCGCCAGATCTTCTGCCGCTGTTGCCCCACAGGGCCCGCCTCCGACGACCACAACATCATACATTTCTCATTCTCCCGGAACCATGGCAGCGTTTGGACTGCGGGTTGCATCTATAACTTTCAGCGCCATCAGCGCGGCGACAACGAACAAACCGGCCTCGAAAAGGAAGACCGCGCCAAAGGCGGGGGCATCCTGAGCAAGGCTCACGCGCATGACATCAACAGCG
>JBCCAJ010000491.1:0-2146 GCA_039814845.1 Pseudomonadota bacterium
CGTGGTCGTCTTGCCCGCGCCATTGCCCCCCAAAAGCGCGGTGATCCCGCCCTTGGGCACGTTGAGCGACACCCCCTTCAACACGAGGATCACATGATTGTAGATCACCTCGATATTGTTGACCTCAAGCAGCGTCTCATCTGTCTTGGCACCGTCAAGCATAGGCCGCGCCTCCCGTTCGTTTCTGGGGCTTCTTTCTTGTCTCAAATACCTAAAAGTCCGGCCGCAACGAAACGCGCTGCGGCCGGAAAGGTTTGCTCAGATCAGCAACCCGGCGTGATCCCGCTTTCCGCTGCAAAGGCCGCAGAATCTTCTGCCACCAGCGGTGCAATCACGTCCTGATCGGACTGGTAGTACTCGGTGATTAGCTCAAAGGAGCCAGCGTCTGCATTCCACTGCGATACGGCACCAAAGCCGTTACCACCGTGGTTTTGGCAGGACACTGTGAACTCCGGCCCGAAGTTCGGCAGGCCCAGACCCGCCATCTTCGCTTCCGTGATCTCCAGCGCTTCCATACCGTCGCGCATCTGCTGGGATGTGATATCGCTCACCCCGTGGATGCCTTGCGCCGTCTTGATGGCCTCTGCCGCCAACATCGCCGCATACATGCCGCGGTTATAAAGCACCGTGCCAACCTGATCGCCTGCACCCGCCGTTTTGCCGGTATCCACAAGGTATCTCTGGATATCATCATAGATCGGATAATCACTTCCCAGATTGTGGAAGGTCAGCGCCTTGTAGCCATTGGCATCCGCACCGGCGGCTTTGACGTCATTCTCAGACCCGGACCACCAGATACCGATGAAGTTTTCCATCGGGAAGCGGATGTTCACGGCTTCCTGAATGGCCACCTGGTTCATCACGCCCCAGCCCCACATCAGAACGTAATCCGGCTTTTCACGGCGGATCTGCAGCCATTGGGATTTCTGTTCCTGCCCGGGGTGATCCACCGCAAGCAGCGTCAGGTTGAAACCATGCTTTTCAGCAAGACTTTCCAACGTCCGAATGGGCTCCTTACCATAGGCGGAGTTGTGATAGACAAGCGCGACTGTCTTACCCGCGATGTCACCCTGATCCATGATATGCGTCACGGCAAGGCTCGCCCCATCCCAATAATTGGCCGGGTAGTTGAAGACATATTTGAACACTTCGCCGTTCTTTGCCGACGTCCGGCCATACCCCATCGTGTGAAGCGGAATACCATCTGCCGTTGCCTTGGGGATCAACTGATACGTGATACCGGTGGACAGCGGCTGATACACCAACGCGCCTTCGCCTTTGGTGGCCTCATAGCATTCCACACCCTTTTCGGTGTTGTACCCCGTCTCACATTCCACAAGGCGCACAGGTTCCCCGCCGATGCCGCCATCGCGTTCATTGAGCAGGCTGAAATAGTCCTGATACCCATCCGAGAATGGGATCCCGTTCGCCGCATAAGGCCCGGTCCGATAGGACGTATCGACGATGACAAGATCGGCCAGCGCCGGGCTTGATGCGGTCGTGGCCGCCATCATGGTTGCCGCCACAGCGGTCAGTAGTTTGGTCTTCATCGGTTCATTCCTCCCTTTGGTTTTTTTCCGATGTTCGTCGCGCGGGGGTCACCCCGCCGTCTTTCGATGGCCGCTCAATGGGGGAACGGCCAAAGTCTTAATTTCTCCTTCGCCACGCGCCACAACTGCGCCAGCCCGTGCGGCTCCATGATCAAAAATATCACGATCAAAAGCCCGATAATCATCAACTGCAAATGCGCCACGATATCGGTGGGCCAGCCCAAGCCGCCACCCAACAGGGCCGCGGCAAAGAAACATACAATCGCCACACCGCCCCAAAGGGGCGCAAGGCCACCACCCTTGCCGATGATCTTCTGGATAAGCGACACAACCAGCAACACACCTGACGCCACCGCGATATAAAAGAAGATCCACGAGGCCACATCCGAGGCCGTGCTGACCTCCACATTATCCGCAAGCGCCAGTTTCAGCATCACCGGCAGCAGCACGAGGAACGCCGCCCCCGCGAAGGAGCCAAAGATAGACCCCAGCCCGCCAATGATGATCATGAATAGCACGAGGAAGGATTTCACGATCCCGAACACCTCGCCCACTTCCACAGCACCCAGATACACCGCAAAGAACAGCGCGCCCGA
>JBCCAJ010000508.1:0-1931 GCA_039814845.1 Pseudomonadota bacterium
CAAGCTAGAACCAGATGTCACGGCGCTTTTCGATTCCCGGCCTGTTGAAACGGTGAACGCGTCTTCACGCAATTGCCGATCTTCGCGTGAGCAGGCCGCCAGAATGGCGATGCAGGATGCCGCAACGACAGTGGCCTTCACGGTGGTTCTCACGCTGGTCAACTTCATAGCTTTAGCGGCCCGCTATTGTTTTTCGTAATCCCTACTATCCAAGCGCGCGCGCGTGGGCAAGGCAAATGGAACAGCATATAACATCTGCGGGCGGGTCACTGCCGATGGAACATCCAAGCGGGATTTTACACGCGCGGTCGCCTATGGCATTGAACGCACATTGGTATTCATGATCACAGAAGGTGCGCCCCATGGGTTTGGCAGACATCAAAGACAGACTGCGCAAAGCTGAAGCCGACGCAGGTCGCGCGCCTGGCAGTGTTGAACTGATTGCCATTTCCAAAAAGCAGCCAGATGAACGCGTGGCGGCTGTTTTGGAAGAAGGCCACCGTATTTTCGGTGAAAACCGCGTGCAGGAGGCCGCGGGCAAGTGGCCGGGGTTCCGGGACCGGTTTGAGGGTGTTGATTTGCATATCGTAGGTCCCTTGCAGACCAATAAGGCGCGCCAAGCCATGGAGCTTTGCCAGGTGATCCATTCGCTGGATCGGCCTAAACTCGCGACCACTCTGGCGCGGCTCGCGCAGGAGCTCGGCCAGTGCCCGGAGCTTTTCGTGCAGGTCAACACCGGTGAGGAAGATCAGAAGGCGGGTATCTGGCCCGCCGACGCCGACAGGTTCATTTCAGAGGCACGCGCGCTGGATTTGCCCATTAAAGGCGTGATGTGCATACCGCCAGTGGATGAGGAAGCGGCGCTGCATTTTGCGCTTTTGGCCAAGATTGCCGAACGCAACGGGCTAAGTGGGCTTTCGATGGGGATGAGCGGTGATTTTGAGAAGGCCGTGACCTTTGGTGCCACCCATGTTCGGGTGGGCTCTGCGATTTTCGGGGAACGCCCGCCGCAGACGGGATAGGCGGCATATGACCCTGAAATCCATCCTGATCACGGGGGGCGGCTCTGGCATCGGGGCTGCGCTGGCCCTTGAGATGGCAGGTCGTGGCTGTCGAGTGTTTATCACCGGTCGCCGGGCTGACGCATTGGAGGCGGTGGCCCAGCAATCCGACAATATCACCGCCCATCCGGGTGATGTGACAGACGAGAACGATCAAACGGCGCTGGCCGCCGCGTTGGAGGGCCTTCCCGGGCCGCGCGCTGTGTTTCATGGGGCGGGGTATTTTCAGCTTGGGGCCTTGAGTGCGCTGGGCCCGAATGATTGGCAGCGATCCTTTGATACGAATGTGACAGCGCGCTGGGCCTTATCCACCAAATGTGCGCCGCACTTGGCAGGCGGGCGCGTGCTCTTCGTGGGGTCGGATTCAGGGCGCAATGTGCGGACGGGCGCGGCGGCTTATTCCATTGCGCAGGCGGCATCGGAAACCCTGCGCAAGGCGCTGAAGGTGGAATGGGCAGATCGCGATATCGCGGTGACGGGCTTCAAACCCGGCCTTGTCAATACGGATCTGGTGCAGGGTTTCCTAGCCGTGTCGGAGGAAGAATTTCCTGCGCGCGCGGCGTTCCAAGGCTATCTCGACCGGGGTGAGTTTTCGACCCCTAAGACGATTGCGACGTTTGCGGCATGGCTGTTGCTGGATGCGGAGGCGGATCGGTTTACAGCAACAGAATGGGACATCCGTGACGAAGATCATCACGCGGAATGGTTGGATGGCCCGCTCTATCGATGAAGGCATGCCTTATCAGTCCTGACCGACTGGGTCGGCTTCGATCAAAGCTCTGCCAACCCTTTTACCCATTCCATCTGGCGCGGCAGGCAGATGGAGCGCAGATCGTAATGTTTCACCATCTGCGAGCGGGCGGCATGGCC
>JBCCAJ010000528.1:0-1531 GCA_039814845.1 Pseudomonadota bacterium
ACTGCCCTGCGCGGCATGGGCTTGCAGGCGCGGATCGAGGGGCAGGATATTCTAATCGGCACAGCCCGGCTTATGGCAGAACGCGCCGTGGCGTTGAGCGGGCTGGAAGAGGCCGCAGCGGCAATGTCAAACCGAACAGCAACACCCGTTTTTGTGGCATTGGACGGGCGGGCCGTGGCGGTTCTATCCGTCACCGATCAGATCAAACCCGGCGCGGCGGACGCGATCCGCGCACTTAAATCCCAAGGCAAGACCATTGCACTTCTGACAGGTGACACGCAAAGCACGGCAGACGCCATTGCTAAAGAGCTGGGGATCGACATCGTCCACGCCGAACGTCTGCCCGGTGATAAGCAAACCGCGATTCAGGATCTCCGCAAGGCCTACGGCGCTGTCGCCTTTGTTGGCGATGGGATCAATGACGCGCCCGCGCTGGCGCAGGCAGATGTGGGGATTGCCATGGGCGATGGCACCGATGTCGCCATTGAGGCGGCAGACATCGCACTCATCTGGGGGGATCCAAAAGGTGTGGCCAGAGCAATCAGTCTGTCCACCAGGACCATGCGCAACATCCGCCAGAACCTCTTTTGGGCATTCGCCTATAACGCTGCCCTAATCCCTGTGGCGGCGGGCGTATTGTTCCCGGCGCTCGGTCTGCTTCTGTCGCCGATGCTGGCGGCTGGGGCCATGGCGCTCAGCTCCGTCTTCGTGGTGACAAATGCGCTGCGCTTGCGGAAGATGACGCCATGAATATCGGTCAGATCGCCAAAGAAACCGGCCTGCCCGCCAAGACGATCCGATACTATGAGGATATCGGCCTTATTCAGCCGGGGCGTGACGCCAATGGTTACCGCGTGTTTGCGGATACAGATACCCACAAACTGACCTTCATCGGTCGTGCCCGTGCCTTAGGGTTTTCCATTGAAGAATGCCGCAAGCTGCTGGCGCTTTACGAAGACAAGGACCGCGCGAGTGGCGATGTGAAGGCCCTGGCCGAAGGGCATCTGGCCGAGATTGAGGAAAAGATCCGCCAACTTGAAGAGATGCGTGCTACACTGTCGACGTTGGTGAGGGCCTGCGCGGGCGACCATCGCCCGGATTGCCCGATCCTGATGGGTCTGTCGCAGAACTAGGCAGGGGCGGTTTACATCTCGCGCCCGGCGGTGAACTCACCCCAGCGCATGACGGCATTCGCGCCCAACATGGTCAAAGGCTGCGGCGGCAATTTCACTGGCTCGTCTTGCGCAAGAAAGTGGTCCACAACCCATGACGGCTGATCGGTGGCCAATTCCGCCGCCGCCATACCCAGCGTTGTGCCTTTCGCGGTGCCCAATCCGTTCTGGCAACAGGCAGAATACAGCCCTTCCTGCACCTCGCCAAAGGCTGCAACGCCGTTGCGGCTGAGGCAAAGCCGACCGCCCCATCGGTATTCCATGTCGACATCCTTCAGCATTGGAAAGCGGCGCTGAAAGGCGCGATCATGATCCTTTGCCACCCGCGCAACGCGGGCAGCGCCCACCTCCATCGACGG
>JBCCAJ010000267.1:0-4594 GCA_039814845.1 Pseudomonadota bacterium
GTGATGGGTTGGTTGTCCTATATCCTCTCGCAAGGAGACCATCGACTCAATCAAGTAGAAGCCTGGGCATCAGGGCTCAGTCACACCTTAGCAACCTGCTTGGATGTGTCAGTGCGGCCCTTAGATTTCAGTGATGACCATCTGGCAACGGTGCTAGACGAATTGAGTGATGATTTAGCCTGGGAGAGCTTCGAGGGTGCGTTGAATCGTCAAACGGTGCGGGTCTATGACTTGAGCGTTGAGACAGTGCGGCTAGATACGACCACTGCCAGCAGCTACCGAACACCCCGATCGGCACGATCATCCACAACATTGAGCTGAAGCCCGGCAAAGGTGGTCAGATTGCCCGCGCTGCTGGGACCTATGCTCAGTTCGTGGGGCGTGACGGCGGTTATGCTCAGATCCGTCTGAGCTCTGGCGAGCTTCGCATGGTGCGTCAGGAATGCATGGCCACCGTGGGTGCCGTGTCGAACCCCGACAATTCCAACCAGAACTACGGTAAAGCGGGCCGGATGCGCCACAAAGGCATTCGCCCCTCCGTTCGTGGTGTTGTGATGAACCCGATTGACCACCCCCATGGTGGTGGTGAAGGTCGGACATCGGGTGGTCGTCACCCGGTGACCCCATGGGGCAAGCCCACCAAAGGCGCACGCACCCGCAACAAGAACAAAGCGTCCAGCAAGCTGATCATCCGCTCGCGGCACGCCAAGAAGAAGGGGCGGTAACACATGTCACGCTCTGTTTGGAAAGGGCCTTTTGTTGATGCCTATGTGCTCAAGAAGGCCGAAGCCGCACGCGACAGCGGGCGCAACGATGTGATCAAGATCTGGTCGCGTCGGTCCACCATTCTGCCGCAGTTCGTTGGTCTGACATTCGGTGTCTACAACGGCCGCAAGCATATCCCAGTCAATGTCAGCGAAGACATGATCGGTCAGAAGTTCGGGGAATATTCCCCGACGCGGACCTATTATGGCCATGCGGCTGATAAAAAAGCCAAGAGGAAGTAAGCCATGGGCAAGGAGAAAAATCCCCGCCGCGTGGCGGACAACGAGGCGATGGCCAAGCTGCGCATGTTGCGCACAAGCCCGCAGAAACTGAACCTGGTGGCCGGAATGATCCGCGGCAAGAAAGTTGAGAAAGCGCTGAGCGATCTCACATTCTCCAAGAAGCGGATCGCGCAGGACGTGAAGAAATGCCTGCAATCGGCGATCGCCAATGCTGAAAACAACCACAACCTGGATGTCGATGGGCTGATCGTGGCGGAAGCCTGGGTCGGTAAGAACCTGACGCTGAAACGTGGGCGTCCGCGCGCACGGGGCCGTTTTGGTCGCATCATCAAGCCGTTCGCGGAAATCACCATCCTGGTGCGTGAAGTTGAGGAGCAAGCCTAATGGGGAATAAAGTCAATCCGATTGGCATGCGCCTGCAGGTGAACCGCACCTGGGACAGCCGCTGGTATGCCGACACGAAGGATTACGGTGATCTTCTGCTGGAAGACATCGCTATTCGTGAGTTCATCAGTGAAGAATGCAAGCAGGCCGGCGTTAGCCGCGTGATCATCGAACGCCCGCACAAGAAGTGCCGCGTGACGGTGCATACGGCGCGTCCGGGTGTGATCATCGGCAAGAAAGGCGCAGACATCGAAAACCTGCGCAAGAAGCTGGCGAACATGACCGACAGTGAACTGCACCTCAACATCGTTGAAGTGCGCAAGCCGGAGCTGGATGCGGCGTTGGTGGCTGAGTCCATCGCGCAACAGCTGGAGCGTCGTGTGTCTTTCCGTCGTGCCATGAAGCGGGGCGTGCAGAACGCCATGCGGATGGGCGCGCTGGGCATTCGTGTGAATGTGGCTGGTCGTCTTGGTGGGGCAGAGATTGCCCGGACCGAGTGGTACCGCGAAGGTCGTGTTCCGCTGCACACGCTGCGCGCGGATATCGATTATTCGCTGGCGGAAGCCATGACGCCTTACGGCATCATCGGCATCAAGGTTTGGATCTTCAAAGGCGAGATCATGGAGCACGACCCGTCGGCCCGCGATCGCAAAGCCCAGGAGCTTCAGGATGGTCCGGCACCGCGCGGTGCTGGTGGCCGTCGCTAAGGAGGAGATGAAAAATGCTTCAACCAAAGCGCACTAAATTCCGCAAGCTCCACAAGGGCCGGATCAAGGGTGAGGCCAAAGGCGGCTCTGATCTGAACTTCGGCACCTATGGTCTGAAAGCGACCCAGCCTGAGCGGGTCACCGCCCGTCAGATCGAGGCTGCTCGTCGTGCCATGACGCGTCACATGAAACGTCAGGGCCGCGTCTGGATCCGGATTTTCCCGGACACCCCCGTCACATCCAAACCCACCGAGGTTCGGATGGGTAAGGGTAAGGGCTCCGTTGATTACTGGGCCTGCAAGGTGAAGCCGGGCCGGGTGATGTTTGAGATCGACGGCGTGGCCGAAGGTGTCGCGATGGAGGCCCTGCGCCTTGCCGCGATGAAACTGCCGGTGAAAACACGGGTCGTGGTTCGCGAGGACTGGTGATTTGGTGGGATGAAACCCCACCCTTCGAATAATGGCCCCTGCCGGGAAACTGGCGGGGGCTTTTCTTTTGGGCGGGAACGCATTCTTTAAAAGAATGCGGCCGAAGTCTTTTGAAGACTTCGTTGTGTCCCGACGGGCGCTGGCTTCCGCGCTTAAAATGATGATGGACGTGTGTTTGGGGTGGGCCTATAACAGCCGGTGAAATGACACATCAGTTGATCATTATTCGAATTATATGCCCGGCGCTCTGAGACGATCGAGCCGCCGGGACAAGGCGTTTGGACACCAACGCCGACCCACATATCCGACAAAATAGAACACGAAGGACGCCGAAAATGGCTGCCGAGACGCCTGACTACAAAGATACGTTGAACCTTCCCAAGACCGATTTTCCCATGCGGGCGGGGTTGCCCAAGCGTGAGCCGGAATGGTTGTCACGTTGGAATGACATGAAAATCTATACCCAACTGCGCGACAAGGCCGAGGGGCGGGAGCCGTTCACGCTGCATGATGGGCCGCCTTACGCCAACGGGCATTTGCATATCGGGCACGCGCTCAACAAGATCCTGAAGGACATGGTGGTGCGATCCCAGCAGATGATGGGACGCGATGCACGCTACATCCCCGGCTGGGATTGTCACGGGTTGCCGATTGAATGGAAGATCGAGGAGGCCTACCGCAAAAAGGGCCGCAACAAGGACGATATCGACGTGGTCGATTTCCGGCAGGAATGTCGGCGTTTCGCAGAAGGCTGGATTGATGTGCAGCGCGATGAGTTCAAGCGGCTGGGCATCACCGGGCGGTGGTCAAAGCCTTACCTGACGATGGATTACCGATCGGAACGGATCATCGCAGAAGAGTTCATGACATTCCTGATGAATGGCACGCTCTATCAGGGATCAAAGCCCGTGATGTGGTCGCCGGTGGAGAAGACCGCGCTGGCCGAAGCGGAGGTGGAGTATCACGACCGGGATACCGATGCGATCTGGGTGCCGTTTGATGTGGTGTCTGGTGGGGATCTGGGTGCGGCCCAGGTGATCATCTGGACGACTACGCCCTGGACGATCCCGCAGAACCGGGCGATCTGTTTTGGGCCGGGGATTTCTTATGGGCTTTATAAGGTGACGGGGACGCCGGAGGAGTGCTGGGCGGCCACCGGGGATACGTTTCTCATTGCGGATGCGCTGGCGGAAGATGCGCTGGGTGCGATGCGTCTTGAGGGTGCCATGTGGACGCGCGTTCGGGATGTAGCGGCGGAGGAGCTGGGCGCTTTGACCTGTGCCCATCCGCTGCGCGGGGCGGACGGCGGTGAGGGCGAGTGGGACTTTGATGTGCCGCTTCTGCCGGGCGATCATGTGACCGATGATGCGGGGACAGGGTTCGTGCATACGGCCCCCAGCCACGGGGATGATGACTATCAGATCGGGCTGAAGCACGGGCTGCCGATGACGTTCAACATTCTGGATGACAGCGCCTATCGTGCCGATCTGCCGTTCTTTGGCGGGCGCAAGATCGTGGAAAACAACGGCAAGCCGGGGAAGGCCAACCGGACGGTGATTGAGAAGCTGGTTGACGTCGGCGGGTTGCTTGCGCGCAAGCGGTTGACCATTTCGGACGCGCATTCGTGGCGGTCGAAAGCACCCGTCATTCGTCTGAACCGTCCGCAGTGGTTTGCCTCTGTCGATCGCGCGGTGGGCGATGGCCAGGACACGTATGGTAAGACCATCCGCGAACGGGCGCTCACGTCTATTGATGAGCTTGTTCAATGGACGCCGCAGACGGGGCGCAACCGGCTTTATTCGATGATTGAAGCGCGGCCAGACTGGGTTCTTTCCCGTCAGCGGGCGTGGGGCGTGCCGCTGACCTGCTTCAAAAAGGCAGGCGCGAAACCCGATGATCCTGACTTCCTGCTGCGTGACCCCGCCGTCAATGCCCGCATCGCGCAAGCCTTTGAAGAGGAAGGCGCGGATGCCTGGTACAAACCCGGCGCGAAAGAGCGGTTCCTGGGCAATGACCATCACCCCGATGAGTGGGAGAAGGTCGATGATATCTTGGATGTGTGGTTTGA
>JBCCAJ010000134.1:0-6952 GCA_039814845.1 Pseudomonadota bacterium
CGCCGCCCCCGCGAAGGAGCCAAAGATAGACCCCAGCCCGCCAATGATGATCATGAATAGCACGAGGAAGGATTTCACGATCCCGAACACCTCGCCCACTTCCACAGCACCCAGATACACCGCAAAGAACAGCGCGCCCGAGATCCCTACAAAAAACCCCGACACCGCAAAGGCCGTCAGCTTTGCGCGCATCGGGTTCACCCCGATGATCTCCGCGGCAATGTCCATATCCCTGATGGCCATCCACTTGCGCCCCGCGCTGCCCCTTGTCAGGTTCCGCGCAATGATCGCGCTCGCCGCCGTGAAGGCCAGACAGAACAGATACGCCACCCAAGGCATCACCTCGGGCCCTGTGATCGCGTAACCAAAAATCGTCCGCTCCGGCGCGTTGATCTGGCCCGACGCGGAGTAGTTATAAAACCAACTGACCTTGTTGAACATCCACACAAGGAAGAATTGCGCCGCCAGTGTCGCCACCGCCAGATAGAACCCCTTGATCCGCAAGCTCGGCAGGCCAAAAAGCACGCATACGGCGGCCGTGATCCCACCCGACAAGATGATGTGGAAGAAGATGTTCACTTCCGGGAAGCCGGTCATCAGCTTGTAACAGGCATACGCCCCCACAGCCATGAAGCCCCCGGTGCCAAGGCTCACCTGCCCGCAATAGCCCGTCAGAATATTCAACCCGATAGCCGCGATCGAATAGATCAGAAACGGCAGAAAAATCGCATTGACCCAATAGTCATTTACCAGAAACGGCACCGCCAGAAACGCCACCGCCATCAGCGCATAGTACCGATACCGGTCAAACTTGATCGGAAAGGTCTGACCATCCTGCTGATAGGTCGTCGAGAAATCCCCGGACTCACGATAGAGCATGACAGCCCTCCTCACTCACGACAGCAAACGCATTCTTTAAAAGAATGCGGCCGAAATCTTTAAAAGATTTCGCGCGCTCCATCCCGTCAGACCCGCTCAATGATCTTCTCCCCGAACAATCCCTGCGGCCTGAAAACCAACACAATCAACGACAGCACATAGGCAAACCAGTACTCCGTCGCGCATCCAACCATAGGCCCAATCGCAAACTCAAAAAGCTTCTCGCCCACCCCAATGATTAACCCGCCAATGATCGCCCACGGGATCTACGTGAACCCCCACATCATCAGTACCGTCAAAGCCTTCAGGGCAATCATCGACAGAGAAAACTGCACGCCCGACTTGGTCCCCCACATGATCCCGGCCACCCAGGCCACGAACCCGGCCAGCGACCACACCATCACCCAGATGAAGTTCAGCGAAATCCCCACAGACAGCGCCGCCTGATGATCATCTGCCACGGCCCGCATCGCGCGCCCCTGCTTGGTGTATTGCGAAAAGATCACCAGTGACGCGACCAGCGCAATTGCCACGAACGTCGCCACAATATCCAGATTGTCGATGAAGAACCCGTAATCGAAGATGTTGTAGGTCAATTCGTCTATCGTATCGTTGATCCCCTGCGGCAGGCCCACATCAAGCTTCTTGATGTCCGCCCCCCACATCAGGTCGCCGAAGCCTTCCATGAAATAGGCAAGCCCAATCGTCGCCATGAACAGCAGGATAGGCTCCTGATTCACCAAGTGCCGGAAGATGAAATAATTCACCGCCCAGGCCAGCGCGATCATGACAAGCACCGTTACAATGATCCCCGCCAGCGCGGGCACAGTCCACCCAAAGTGATGCACCTTCGTGCCAAAGACCGCGTTTATCAGATGCGCAAAGGGCACGCGGCCTTCCATGATCCCCACCAGGGTCATCGCCGCAAAAAGCGCCATCACCCCTTGCGCGTAATTGAAAATCCCCGACGCCTTGAAGATCAGAACGAACCCCAACGCCACCAGCGCATACAGCACCCCGGCCATCAGCCCGTTCACAACAACTTCCATCCCCCAGATAAACTGCTCAGGCATGTCGCGTCTCCCCTGCGGTTCTCACCTTCATGATCCCGTCTCCAAAAATGACAGTTGAAGCATCATCACATCCCCCTCCTGCCACACATCCATCGCCAGCGGCTTGGCTGTTGCATCCCCGCTCAGCCAACGGCCCTCGATCTCTTTGTCAGCCACGTAACTGCGATCCGTCTGCGCTATCTCAACCCACGCAGCAAAACCACCTTGCGCCGCCGCGACCCCTTTGGTCATCACCAAACACTGAGTGCCCAAAGTCCCAAACGCAGGCCGCACCGCCATCTCATCCGTGCCCGGCAGGTCAAACGCCTGCCCAATCGGATCGCCCTCCAGCAGCTCAAGCCCGACTATCGACGGAACTCCGCCTTCTTCCATGGGCGTGACACAGCGTTTGACAAACGTCTCCCACCCCCCTGCCACTGCCGGACCAGCCATCAAAGCGGCGGCGCACAGCACCGACGCGATACCGACGCAATACCGACGTGATACCGACGCGTCTTTTTGGGGCGATAAATCAGTCATGTGACACCCCAAGATAGGCATCAATCACCGCCTGGTTGCCGCGCACCTCATCGGGCGTGCCATCGCCAATCTTCTGTCCATAATCCATCACGACCACCCGGTCGCTCAGATCCATCACCACGCCCATATCATGCTCAATCAGAACAATGGTCGTGCCGAACTCATCATTCACATCCAGCACGAAGCGCGACATGTCTTCCTTCTCTTCCACATTCATCCCTGCCATCGGCTCATCCAGCAGCAGGATCGAGGGCTCAGCGGCCAAAGCCCGCGCCAACTCCACCCGCTTCTTGAGCCCATAAGGCAACCGCCCCACTGGTGTTTTGCGAATGCTTTGAATTTCCAGGAAATCGATGATTTTCTCAACAAATTCGCGGTTCTCAACCTCTTCACGCTCGGCGGCTCCCTTCCAGATCGCCTGCGAAAACAGCCCCGCCTTCATCTGCCGAATGCGCCCCGTCATGACATTGTCGAGCACCGTCATTCCCTCAAACAGAGCAATGTTTTGAAACGTACGCGCAATCCCCTGCCGGGCCACCTGATAGGGCTTCATCGGCGGACGCAGAGAGCCCTGATACCAAACCTCCCCCTCTTGGGGATTGTAAAACCCAGAAATGACATTCAGCATTGACGATTTCCCGGCCCCATTCGGCCCAATAATCGCCCGGATCTCCCCTTCGCGGATGTCGAAAGAGATATCCTTGATCGCCACAACCCCGCCAAATCGCAGGGTGATATTTTTCATCTCCATCACCACCCCACCGATCTTGCGGCCGTCTTCGGTGATGTGTCCCTCATGGGCATCAAGCATCTGATATCCCTCTCTTTTCCATCTCGTCCCGCCCCCAAAGGGATGGTGGGTGGGGTGTCGCCGTCAGGCGCACGTCACCCATCATCTTCACCTTCAAAACCCGGAAAAACCCCGTGCGGCGTAATCACCTCACTCGCCACCGACGGCCCGCCACACTCTGGCACACCCGCCGCTTCACTCACTGAGGACCTTACCCTCGAATGGGTCGACAAGCTGGTCACCACCACGCACCCACGCGCATTTTCGCCCGACAGCCGAAACGCCTTCAGCCCGTCGCGCGACACGTTAATCTTTTCTGCATCTACTTGTTCAAAACTGGTCGCGAGTTGTGCCAAGGCTTCTTGATCCATCGTCACCCCACGCACCTGCCGCACTTCACAGATCGCCCGAAATCCGGCCCGCGTAGGATATTCAATCAACCAAAGCTCGAACGAGCCGCCATCCGTTCCCCACACGCCAGTGGGCACCGTCCGCCCTCCAAGCGCAGAGAATTCAATCTCCACCCGGGGCCCCAGCAAATCGCTTTCGACAACGTCAAACAAGATATCTGGCAGCCGATCATCCAACCCCGCCACATTCAGCTTTTCCCCATGCAAAACCGCTGCCTGGCACCGATCCTGCAGATCCTGCCAGTCTTCGGTCACCGCCGTGGCGGGCAGGCTCAACGCCGCGAAAATTGCTATGATCGCAAAGGCCTGCCTCACTCCGCAGCCACCTGTTGAGCCACGGCCTCCACAACCTCCGCCTCCACGATCTTCAGCGTCGCAGAAATGTATCCCTTGCGCCCATCCTCATAGGTCACTTCTGTCTTGGTCGAAATCTCACCTGACCCATCATAAAGCGCGCCCAGAAGGTCCTCGAATTTCTCTCCGATCACACCACGCCGCACTTTCCGTGTCCGCGTCATCTCCCCATCGTCGGCATCCAGTTCCTTGTGCAGCACCAAAAAGCGATGCACCTGACAATGGGCCAGCATCGGATCGGCCGCCAGCGACCGGTTCACCTCTTCCACATGGCCCTTGATCGTCTCCAAAACCTGCATATTGCCCGCCAGTTCCTGATAGGACGCGTAGCCGATATTGTTCCGCTCCGCCCAGTTGCCCACGGCCGTGAGGTCAATATTGATGAAGGCCGTACACTTGTCCCGCTGGTTGCCGAACACGACGGCTTCCAGAATGTTGGGATAGAATTTCAGCTTATTTTCCACATATTTGGGCGCGAACATCTGCCCGTCGGCCATCTTGCCCACATCCTTGGCGCGGTCGATGATCCGCAGATGCCCGCTGTCGCCTTCAAAGAAGCCGGCGTCGCCTGTTGCGACCCAACCCTCCGCGTCCTTGGTCGAGGCCGTGCTGTCTGGGTTCTTGTAGTATTCCTCGAACACACCCTCGGAGCGATAGAACACCTCACCACTGTCGGCGATCTTGATCTCCACCCCCGGGGCCGCGACACCCACCGTGTCATTGCGCACCTCGCCATCCGGCTGCAACGTGATGAAAACGCTGGCTTCCGTCTGGCCGTAAAGCTGTTTGAGGTTGATCCCGAGCGAGCGGTAGAACTCGAAAATCTCTGGCCCGATGGCCTCCCCCGCAGTGTAGCCCACGCGCACGCGGCCAAAGCCCATCGTGTCTTTCAGCGGCCCATAAACACTCAGGTTGCCAATCTTATACTTAAACCGATCCCACGCACTCACGCTCTGGCCATCCAGGATTTTGGGTCCCACTTTCCGCGCATGATCCATGAAATGACGGAAGAGCCACTGCTTGAATTGGCCCGCATCTTCCATCCGGATCATCACATTGGTCAGCTGCATTTCAAAGACGCGCGGCGGGGCGAAGTAGTATGTCGGCCCAATCTCGCGCAGGTCGGTGTGCATCGTGTCCGCGCTTTCGGGGCAATTCACGCAGAAGCCGCACCAATAGGCCTGCCCGATAGAGAAGATGAAATCGCCAACCCACGCCATGGGCAGATAGGCCAGCACCTCATCTTCCAGCCGCAGCTTATCGAACTCGGCGGAGGATTTGGATGCCTCAATGATGTTACGATTGGAAAGCACCACGCCCTTGGGTTTCCCGGTGGTGCCCGAGGTGTAAAGCATCACACAGGTGGTGGCGTAATCGAGCTTGCCGCGACGGGCGTCCAGCTCTGCCATCAACTCCGATTTCGCCGCGCGGCCAGCCTCTTGCAACTGAGAAAACTGATGCAACTTGGCATGGTCGTATTTCCGCAATCCCCGAGGGTCGATATAGATCATCTGCTCGAAATTCTTCAGGTCGGCTTGAATGTCGATGATCTTGTCGACCTGTTCCTGGTCTTCCACGATGGCAAACCGCGCGCCGCAGTGTTCCAGAACATAGGCCATCTCATCCGCCGCGGCATCCTGATAGACCGGCACCGGGATTGCGCCCACGGATTGGGCGGCCACCATGGACCAGTAGAAATAAGGCCGGTTGCGCCCGGCGATGGAGATGAAATCGCCTTCCTTCACGCCCAGCGTCAGAAGGCCCAGCGCCAGCGCCTCAACTTCCGCTGCGCACTCCGCCCAGGTCCAGCTTTGCCAAATCCCGAATTCCTTTTCCCTGTAGGCAGGGCGATCTGCAAAGATGCGCGCGTTACGCTGCAAAAGCGCCGGAATGGACGTCATACCATCCCCGTCAGGCGACGAGTTTGCCACTTTTCTTCCTCCCGTTTGCCCGCGTTGTGCGGGCCGTCGTCTTGATGCACCCCTGTTTGATGCGACGATTCATTGTTGTTACAGGGTGCTTTATTTGATCGCTACGTCAACACATTCCTGATGCAACCCGCCGGTCGCGGCGTGGCACACGAAAAGAAGGGGCCCGGATATGGCCAACAAGACAATCGAATTCTGGTTCGAATTCGCCTCCACCTATTCCTATCTTAGCGCCATGCGCTTGCCCGCGCTGGCGCAAGAGGCGGGGATCACCGTCGTTTGGAGGCCGTTTCTTTTGGGCCCGATTTTTGGCGCACAGGGCTGGGATACCTCCCCCTTCAACATCTTTGCGGCCAAGGGCAATTACATGTGGCGTGACATGGAACGCCGGACAAAAGCCTTGGGGTTGGATTTTCACCGCCCCGACCCGTTCCCGGCCCATTCCCTTCTGGCCGCGCGCGTGGCGCTTGCCGCGCCTGAGGGGGCGGCAAAAGTGGCCTTTTGCCAAAACATCTATCTGGCCCAGTTCAGCGCGCAGCAGGACATTTCCGACACGGATGTGATCGCTGCCTGTGTCGCCGCCGCCAAACTGCCCGCCGACATCATGGATCGGGCGCAAACGCCCGAGAACAAACACGCTCTGCGCCTTTCGACTGAGGAAGCGGGTCGCGCCGGTATCTTCGGCGCGCCGTCTTTCCGCGTGGGCGCAGAACTCTTCTGGGGCGATGACCGCCTGGAAGAGGCGCTTGCCTGGGTTGATTGAGACGTCGTTCAATTCATCCTCCAAAATTTATTGAACGCCCGTTCATTATTAAGGAGACATTTCCTTGCGTCAATTCCGAATTTGAACGAATTGCGCTGCTATGTGCCGGCAACCGCCTGCCAGATGGCTGAAATCCAAACCAATGCGGCCAGACAGCAGGCCAACAAAACCGCCAAAGATCCCATATCTTTGGCCTTTCGCGAATTCTCATGCCGCTCTGGCCCGATGCGATCCAC
>JBCCAJ010000170.1:0-6071 GCA_039814845.1 Pseudomonadota bacterium
CGCTGCCCCTCTGCGCGCTTGATCACGGGCTCTTTCTTGCCCATGGCGATGTCAAGCGGATCGCCGAACTGACCGTCGAAGAAGACCTTCAAGGCGTCCTTGTCCGCCCGGTCCCTGATGTCGAGCCAGTCAATCGCGTGGATCAGCTTCAAAAGCGCATCAAGCGGGGCGGTCATGTCTTCGACCTCGGCAAACACGTCTGCGGAACGGTGCGCCTCGGCGATCTCCGCGTCTGTCAAACCTTCGACAATTTGCATCTTGGAGGCCGCACGCAAGGCACGCTTCACCGGCTCATGCAGCAACAGCGGCGTGCCGTAGGTCACGGCCTTGTCGATGCCTTTTTTGACCCACGAGCCAAAAAGACTGTCACCGCAGCGAAGATGGTGATCAAGAAAGGACAGCGGCGCACCGACCGTAAAGGTGTGCAGCCACAACGCGACCTTGGCAAGCTCCACGGCCATCGGGTTCTTATCAACGCCATAGATGCAGCGCTTGAGCACCATACGCCGGATGATGTGCCGGTCGTCCAGCTGTTCTTCGTCGATGGTCCAATCCCGTTCATCGGCATTGGCCAGAATGATGTTTCGGATCGTGTCGATCCGTTCGGCCAGCGGGGAGATGTAATCCCCCCATTCCTTGGGCGCATCAAGCTCTGCCTCGGCCATGGCGGTGATCACCTGATCGGCCAAAAAATCGACAAGGCTCACAAGAAAGTGGCCAGAACCCATGGCAGGGTCACAGATTTTCAGGTCAAGAAGGGCGGTCGCCGGGTCAAGCAAACGCAGTTGCCCAATCTTGCGATCATCAGACCGCGCACTGCCTTCCAACTCCGTGATTTTGTCCCTGAAGGCACGTTTACGCGCATCGATAAGGGGCTCCAGGGTTTCGGCCAAGATCAGCTGCACGAGGTCATCGGGCGTGTAGTAGCTGCCCGATCCCTTACGGGCGAAGATGTTCGGCTGAACCGTGATGTCATCACCGTCGCGTGTCACCTCATATTCCAAAAGCCGCTCATAGATCGACCCGAGCTGCTGCACCGAAAGGTTGCGATAGTTGATGTATTTGCGCCCGTCCGGCGTTACCTCGAACGACAGCGCGTCAATCACGCGCGCCATCACCGTGTCAGGAATGCGGATACTGGTCAGGATCGCATGGCGTTCCTGATCGAAAAGCCCACCATTGTAGGGCGGCAAACCTATGGACGCATCCCCTTGGTCGATTGCCCGAAACAGATCCGACATGGCCCCCCAATACCGCGCAGCCGTGTCCGAAAAGACGTCGTTTTTGTCTTTGCGCTCTTTGACATCAAGGCGCACCTTGTCGCGCAACCCGTAGTCGTCATAGCGGGTGTCCTTGACTGGCAAGAGGTCGCGGTCTTCGGCGTAAAGGATGAACAAAAGCCGATACAAAAGGATCAATGCAGCTTCGCGCACCTCTTGAAGGTCCGCCTCGGGCGCGGCCTTTATTATGGCGCGCACAAGATCGGGGAAGACCTCCCCAAAGACCTTGTTCGACAGGTCTTCGGCAACGCGCTCTTCGTAGAATTTGCCCTCTTCAAGAGCTTTTTCATGAAACGTGCGTGGATCAGCGCCCGCAGGCACGAATGCCTCCCGACGGAACAAAAGATAGAAGACCTTCAGCCAGTAACTGCGTTCGGCCTCATTGAGCGCGAAAAGACCGTCATTGTGCCCCGGTATGTCTAGGATCGCTGCGATATCGAGTTCGAAGAACTGCTCGGACACGGAACGCGCACCTGAGAAATACAACCGCCATTTCGAACCGTTGGTCAGGATGCCCCAACGCAACGTCCCATTGGTAAGATCGTCGATGCGACGCAGGTAACGAAGCATTTGCGTTGACGGAGCCGTTTCCTCTCCACGCCGACCGGAGCGGCGATCAAGCGGTCGGGCCCATCTTTTGGATTCGACAACGACACGGCCAAATTCATAGCGCTTCCATTCCTCGGCAAACCCGTTCGCCGTTGCTTTCTGTTCGTCACTGTCAAAAAGCAAACCATCCGGTACATCGTCACGCCCGCGCATAGACAGGTTTTGCTGTCGCAGGGATTGAGTCCAGCCGAGTGCCTCAAGGATTGGCCAGATCAGATCGTCTTCGGTCTGGCTTTCATTGGGCGTTTGGGAAGTTGGAAAATGGTCAAAGGTCGATCGAATGGATGCGCTAAGCTGGTCGAGATCGGTCTCGTCAACGGTGTTCCAATCCGAAACCCTCTGAATAGTTTCGGTCAGGAAGTCGGAGGAAAATAAGCTGCCCTGGCTCGCGATCTCACGGCTCAAATCGAGATGTCCTGATACTTTTCTCACACCTAGCATTTGCTGCAAACCTATGCAGCAACATTATGCAAAGACACGCCTGCGAAGATCAGCATTGGCCTGGTACGTCGTAGACATTCGCATTGGCCTTCAAACTTGACGCGCATAGTTCGATGAAATACCACCCGCAAATCGCTGCGGGCGTTGTGTAGTGGTAAGACCTTAGCCTTCCAAGCTAATGACGCGGGTTCGATTCCCGCCGCCCGCTCCATTCACCCATCTTTTCTAATCCGCGCGCGCCCATACCCCGCCCACCCACTGTGTCGCAGCCCTTTGGTCCGATGAGGGCTTGACCCGCCTATCCCCCCCGTCCAAGAAAAGTAGGCCCAGCGGATGAGGAAGGCATGGTACGCAAGGCCGAAAACGGCGCCGATGATCTGGAACGGGAAAAATCCAAACGCGTCGGTGCGTTGCGGGAACTTTGGCCGTTCATGCACCCCTATAAAGGGCTGATGGTCGCCGCAACTTTGGCGCTGTTTCTGGCCGCAGGCGTGTCGCTTATCCTGCCGCTGACCGTCGGGCGGTTGGTGGATATCTTCCTCGAAGGCGATGCCGCCCTTCTGGACCAGTACTTTCTTGTGGCGATAGGGTTTGCCGGGCTTTTGGCCGTGGGCACTGGCCTGCGTTACATGCTTGTGTCGCGCATCGGCGAACGGGTGGTCGCCGATATCCGCAAAGCCGTGTTTGCCCGCGTCATTTCCATGAGCCCCCGGTTTTACGAAAACATCCTGACGGGTGAGGTGCTGTCGCGCATCACCACGGACACCACGCTGATCCTGTCCGTTATCGGGTCCTCCGTATCGGTCGCCCTGCGCAATGTGCTGCTGTTTTTCGGCGGGCTGGTGATGATGCTGTTCAGTTCCGTCAAACTGACCGGGCTCGTGCTGCTGATCGTGCCACTGGTGCTGATCCCCATCCTTGGCATGGGCCGCAAACTGCGCCGGCTCAGCCTCGAAAACCAGGATTGGATTGCCCACAGTTCCGGCCGCGCGTCAGAGGCGCTGACTTCCGTTCAGACGGTGCAGGCCTTCACCAACGAAGGTGCCTCCACCCGGCAATTCAACGAGGTAACAGAGCGCAGCTATCGCTCTGCGCAAAAGCGTATCCTGACCCGGTCACTGCTGACAGTGATTGTGATCTTTTTGGTCTTCACCTGGATCGTCGGCATTTTGTGGATTGGCGCACAGGATGTCCGGTCCGAGGCGATGAGCATCGGCACGCTGATCCAGTTTCTGATCTATTCCATCATCGTGGCCGGGGCCGTGGCCGCATTGTCCGAGATATGGGGCGAGCTTCAACGCGCCGCTGGCGCCACCGAGCGATTGGTCGAAATGCTTCAATCGCAAGACGATGTGCGCGACCCGGACCACCCCACAGATTTGCCAAGCCCGGTTCGGGGCGAGGTGACGTTCGAAGACGTTCAGTTCACCTACCCGTCCCGCCCGGACACCGCCGCCTTGAACAGCGTCAGCCTGACTGTGAACCCGGGCGAAAATATCGCCATCGTGGGTCCGTCGGGTGCGGGCAAGTCCACAATCATTCAAATGTTGCAGCGCTTCTATGATCCGGCCTCCGGGCAGATCCGGCTGGATGGGGTGCCGATCTCCGATCTCACGCGCGCCGATCTGCGCGGGGTCATGTCCTTGGTGCCGCAGGAACCTGTGGTCTTTGCTGATACGGCGATGGAAAACATCCGCTTCGGGCGGCTGGATGCCTCGGATGCGGAAGTCGAGGCCGCCGCCCGCGCCGCGGCCGCGCATGACTTTATTTCTGCCCTGCCCGATGGATATCAAACGCAGCTGGGTGAACGCGGTGTGATGTTGTCGGGTGGGCAACGTCAGCGCATCGCCATCGCCCGCGCTATTTTGCGCGATGCGCCGATCTTGTTGCTGGATGAGGCCACAAGCGCCTTGGACGCAGAAAGTGAACGCGCGGTGCAAGAGGCGGTGGAGGCCATGTCAAAGGATCGCACGACGATCATCGTGGCCCACCGTCTGGCCACCGTGAAACGCGCCGATAGGATCGTCGTGATGGAAGCCGGCCGGATCGTGGCCACCGGCACACATGCCAGCCTTGTGGCCGAGGATGGGCTTTATGCCCGTTTGGCGCGGCTGCAGTTCACAGATGGTGAGGCGGCCTGAAAATCGCAGAGAGAGAGAGACTTCGGCAAGCCCCGGTCTGGCGATCTCGACGTCAAGCTGAAGCGGTTTACCATGACGTACCGCCATGTGGTGGAGCGGCGCGGCGGGCTGCGCCCTTGATTCCGCGCCGGGGTGCTTTGTTCAATCAGGCCTACAAATAAAACCGACGCGATACCGACGTAATACCGACGTTATACCGACGTTGTTTTTCCCATGTTTTCAGGCCCTTCCCTTGAACACTCTGCCGCATCCTCCAAATAATGTTAAAATGTTTTACATTACCCCTTGCAGGCAATCCCAGCACACCCCATCTTACATAATGTAAACACGATTTACATTCTCTGCACACACGAAGGACACCGCAATGCAAACCGCACTCACCCAATCAGAGCCATCCGGCTTTTCCGCTTGGTTCCGCAACGCTGAGGCCTGGATGGATGACAAGGGCAAAGGCGCCTGGATCGCCGCCATGGTGCTCAGCTTCATCTTCGTCTGGCCCCTCGGCCTCGCCCTTCTGGCGTACATGATTTTCAACGACAAGTTCAGCTGCTCCTCCAAGCGTCGCAAGCACAAAGGCAAAGGATATAGCACCATGAAGAAAAGCTCAGGCAACGCTGCCTTTGACGCCTACAAGGCCGACACCCTGCATCGTCTGGAACAGGAACAGGATAACTTTGAGGCCTTCCTCCAGCGCCTTCGTGACGCCCGCGACAAGGCCGAGTTTGATCAGTTCATGGACGAACGCGCCGCTGCGGCATCTGCGCCGGAAGAGCCTCAAACGCGCGAGGCATAATGCCTCTGACCCTCGCGCACACACACCCGGCTTTTTGAGACAAAGGCCGGGTGTAATTCGTTAACATCCTCCATATATCTTAACCAAGATGACCGATTATTCCTGGCATATCCCCGACCCTGTCACCCAGCCTGAGTTTTATCAGGACATCCCCACGAAACGCGCCATGGCCTGGGTGATCGACAGCGTTCTTGTGCTGCTCTTGTGCCTGCTGATTCTCCCCTTCACGGCTTTTCTGGCGCTGTTTTTCCTGCCGCTTTTGTGGTGGGGCGTCAGTTTTGTTTACCGTGTTGTCACAATTTCCAAGGGCTCAGCCACGTTGGGCATGCGCGTCATGTCGATTGAATTTCGCACGGGCACAGGCGATCGATTTGATCTCGCCCTCGCCTTTAAACACACCACGGGATACAGTTTTTCCCTGATTTTCATGCCGCTCCATGTGATTTCCGTGATTTCGATCATTGCCTCGGAACGGCGGCAAAGCCTGATAGATCATGTGCTCGGTACCGTCGCCATAAACAAACCCGCTGGCCATTGACCATTCTATGCCACGCAACGCACCGCTTTGTTCTTGGCGCATTAGACTCTGATTGCTATCGTCGATCTCAGAACGGTTAAAAATTTATGCGCCACACTCTTCCTCTTGCGCCGCAATTCTATGTGACGGCTCCACAACCTTGCCCGTATCTGGCGGGGCGAATGGAGCGGAAACTGTTCACGGCGTTGCAAGGCGACAACGCACAAAAGCTTAACGACAGCCTGTCGAAGCAAGGGTTTCGACGCAGCCAAAATGTGCTTTATCGCCCG
>JBCCAJ010000257.1:0-4702 GCA_039814845.1 Pseudomonadota bacterium
AATTCAGGCGTATTGGTGCGCCCGATTACCACCGCGCCCGCGGCTTTGAGGTTTTGGACAATGGGCGCATCATTCGACGCGATGACATCCTTGAAGGCCACAACGCCATTGGAGGTCGCCTGTCCCTCTTGGTCCACATTAATCTTGATCGTCACGGGCACACCGTGCAGAGGGCCTTTCGGGGCGTCAGAGGCATCCAGCGCATCGGCCTCAGCCCGGGCATCATCGGTTAGTCCCACCACCACGGCGTTGAGAGAGGGGTTCACCGCCTCCATACGGGCGATCGCGGCCTCGGTCACTTCTCGCGCCGTCAATTGGCCAGATGTCGTGGCCGCCGCGATGTCTCGGGCGGTCCATTGCCACAAGGGCGTCGTTGCCGCGCGCCCGGTTATCCGCAGCACCCTTTGTTGGAACAGCACGGCGTGGCCAGCGGCATCATATCCAGGTCTGACACCGGCTCTTCGCCAGAGAGCACAACAGCGGGCACCTGAAGCGCGTCCGAGATTCTCATCATTTGTGCAGGTGCCAGTTCAGTCACAACCGCACCTTCCAGCTTGGAAAGCTGACGTTCTGTGAGCCCGGTCAGTTTGGCCAGCTTCGGCCGACCCACTTTGCGTGCTTTTCGCACGGATTTCAGCACCTTGGCATCAATGGACATCATCATCACGTCACCTCTCAGCCCGCCGCCACCGGCAGATCCATCATCATGCCCGCCATCTCATCAAGATCCGTATCACCGATGGGGCAGGCTGCGTTCTGAGACATGCCACGATTGGCGTCATTCTTCATCTCAACCGCCAACGCCGCGGCGGTCACGCCCGCGCATTCGGATGGCAGCTGCGCAGGGATCGCGCAATCGCGCATGAGTGCGGCCAGCGCGCCGGGCAGCGCTTCGGCCTTGGCCTCCCCGCCCAGCGCCTCGGCGGCGCGGGCATAGTTCTCGGCCCCCTCAGGCCGGTCGACCAGCCAAGGCAGGCTGACTTCCAACGCCAACCCTGTGGCCAGCCCGTGGTGAATGCGCGCCAAGGACCCCATCGCGTGGCTGATATTGTGGCCCATATGCGTGTTGCAGTTATGAAGTGCGAGCCCCGCCACCGTGCTGGCCCAAAGCACGCGGCCACGCGCCTCAATATCCGTGCCATCGGCCACGGTGCGCGGCAGATATTCGCGCAAAAGCCGCAGCGCCTCCAACCCGTAGAGAAGACCAGCGGGGCTGGTCGTGCCAGCTGTGGACCCTTCCAGCGCATGGGCCACGGCATCCACACCCGTCCAGGCCGTGATGGCAGGTGGCAGGCTGACCGTCAGTTCGGGGTCCAGAAGGGCCTGATCGAACATCAGTTCTTCGCCCCAGTACCAGTTTTTAAACCCGTCGGGACGCGACACGACCGAAGTGCGTGTGACCTCTGATCCTGTCCCGGCGGTGGTGGGGATCGCGATAGAGGGCAGGCCCGCCGCCGGCAAAGGCTTTGCCGCAAGGGCGTAGTCGCGCGTGGGCGCATCGCCGCCTGCCACAACCGCGGCCAGCTTAGCGGCATCCATCGCCGCCCCACCGCCCAGACCCACGACAACACCCGCGCCCACCGCCTTGGCGCGGGCAACAAGATCATCGACCAGCGTGTCCTTGGGTTCGCCAGCCACGCTTGCCGCCACCTCACAGGCCACGCCTTTTGCCGCCAGATCATCCGCCAGGCGCGCCGTGACACCCAGATCGGCCAGCACGGTATCGGCCACCAGCAAGACCGGACCGCCGCCGAGATCCTTCACCAAAGCCGGCAACTTCGCCACGCGCCCTGGACCAAATGTCACCGGGGGGACCCGACCCATGTTGAACATATTCATGCGACCCTCATGCGTTATGTAATCGCGCGCCCAAGCTTGCCGGTTGGCTGGGCGTCGCGCCTTGGCTCAAGTTGGTAGATTTATTGATCCAATGTCGCAAGACGTGATTTGGGACCTGTGCCGCGTGACCCAAGTTGGAACATGTGGAACGGCAAGATTGGCCTCGGTGTGACTTGCGTTACATTATAACGTAAATTACATATACGCATCGCCTTTCAGGAGGATGTTATGACCACACGCGGCGAAGCAATGCAGGCCGAAGTGCTGACTGTGCTTAAAAGCAAAAACGCGGCTATGTCCGCCTATGACATTCTGGATGTCCTGCGCGGCGATCACCCCAAGATCGCGCCGCCCACAGTCTATCGCGCGCTCAATGCGCTGATTGAAAAAGGCGGTGTGCACCGGGTCGAAAGCCTGAACGCTTTCGTGGCCTGCAATAGCCAAGAGCATCATCACGACCACGGCTCGGTGATGTCGATCTGCGATGATTGCGGGTTGGTTGAGGAAAATGCCGCGCCTGAGCTATTCGATAGTCTGGCCGGTATCCTTGGCAAAGCAGGGTTTGAGGCCCAGCGCCATGTGATCGAGGTGCACGGCGTCTGTTCAGATTGCGTGACAGATGACAGCGTGGGGGATCGCACGTCGTGACACCGCCCAACGCGCCTTTTCGGCTGCTCCTGATCGGAGCCGCACCCCGTTTGGCCATTGCTGCGGCCATTGTTGCGATCTTGTGGTTGGGGTTTTTCTGGGCGACCGCCACGCCGGGGGCACTTTGATGACCACACTTACCTTCCGCAACCTGACCCTGGGCTATGATGCCCTGCCCGCCGTGAAGGCACTGGACACAAGGATTTCTGAAGGGACCCTGACCGCGATTGTAGGCCCCAACGGGGCAGGGAAATCCACGTTGCTGAAAGGCGTGACAGGCGTGTTGTCGCCGCTTGAAGGTCAGATAGAACTCAGTGGCGTGGCCCGTGATGATATCGCCTACCTGCCCCAGCAATCTGATATCGACCGGAGCTTTCCGGTCACGGTGGTTGATCTCGTGGCCATGGGGCTGTGGCGCGAAATCGGGTCTTTCGGGTGGCTCAGCCGCGCCCAGCGCGACCGCATTGAGGAGGCGATCGCAGCCGTGGGCCTGACGGGTTTGGGCCACCGCGCCATCGGGGCGCTGTCGGGCGGACAGATGCAGCGCGCGCTTTTTGCACGGCTTTTGTTGCAGGATGCGCAGCTTGTGCTGCTGGATGAACCTTTCACCGCGATAGACGCACGCACCATGGCCGATCTTTTGGTGGTGATCCGGAACTGGCACGCGGAAGGCCGCACCGTGGTGGCCGTGCTGCATGACCACGAAACCGTCAAAACCCATTTCCCGCAAACACTCATGCTGGCCCGCGAATTGGTGGATCACGGGCCGACCGCCCAGGTCATGACAGCGGAAAACCAGATGCGCGCACGCCAGATGTGCGAGGCCTGCGATACCACCCCTCATATCTGCGGCAAGTCAGCGGCATGATCTGGGATCTGTTTCTGGAACCCTTCGCCCAGTTCGGCTTTATGCGCCGGGCGATGCTGGGCTGTGTGGCCATCGCAGTGGGCGCGACACCCGTGGGTGTCTTCCTGATGCTGCGCCGGATGAGCTTGACAGGCGACGCGATGGCCCACGCCATTCTGCCCGGTGCCGCCGTGGGGTTCTTGATTTCCGGCCTGTCCCTTGGCGCGATGACCATCGGCGGGCTGGTGGCAGGAATGCTGGTGGCGCTGGCCTCTGGCTTTGTGTCCCGCATGACCGCGTTGAAGGAGGATGCAAGCCTTGCCGCCTTCTATCTCATCTCCCTCGCGCTTGGGGTGCTGATCGTCTCAACCCGGGGCAGCAATGTGGACCTGATGCATGTGCTGTTCGGCACTGTGCTGGCGCTCGACAATGCCGCGCTCAGTCTGCTGTGCTCCATCGCCAGTATCTCTATACTGACACTCGCGATCCTGTTCCGACCTCTGGTTCTGGAATGCGCAGATCCGCAGTTCCTGCGCTCTGTCAGTAAGCTGAGCGCGGTCACGCACCTGACCTTCCTTTGCCTTGTCGTCATGAACCTGGTCGCGGGGTTCCACGCCCTTGGCACGCTGATGGCCGTGGGCATCATGATCCTGCCCGCCGCCGGCGCGCGGTTCTGGGCCGAAGGCATCGGCGGCTTGCTGGGACTTGCCATGGTGTTCGCCATCGCGTCCAGCTTTGCCGGGCTTCTTCTGTCCTACCACTATTCACTCCCCAGCGGCCCCGCGATCATTCTGGTGGCGGGCATCGCTTACACCTTCTCTCTCATTTTCGGGCCCAACGGGGGGTTGATCGCTCAAAACCTGCCACGCAGGACCCCTGCAAACTGACACTCACAAAGGATGCGCCTATGCTCTCTCGTCGTTTTCTTCTGACCACCGCCCTCGCCACCGTGTTGCCTATGACGGCGCAGGCGGATGAACCGATCAAAGTGGTCGCCACATTTTCAATTCTGGGCGACATGGTCGACAATATCGGTGGCGACGCCATTGAGTTGACCACCCTGGTGGGCCCTGATGGCGACGCCCATGTCTATTCCCCGACCCCGCAAGATGCGCGGGCCGTGGCAGAGGCCGACGTGCTGATGATCAACGGGCTGGAATTCGAAGGCTGGCTGGAGCGTCTGACCGAGGCCGCGTCTTTCGACGGCAAACTGGTGGTGGCCACTGACGGCATTGAGGCGATTGCCTTTGGCGAAGATGACCATCACGACGAACATGATGATCACGATGACCATGGCCATGACGACCATGCCGAAGACAAGCATGACGACCATGCGCATGGTGATGAACACAAACATGATGATCATGC
>JBCCAJ010000118.1:0-7349 GCA_039814845.1 Pseudomonadota bacterium
GATCAACCGCGGCTTCATGCTCGACGACCAAGGCCAGATCTGCGGCCGTTATGACAAAATCAACATGTTCGACATCCAGCTCAGCGAAGAAGAAATCTACCGCGAAAGCGCCTTCGTCGAGCCGGGTACCCGCGCCGTCATCCACGACACGCCTCACGCCCGCATCGGCCACATGATCTGCTATGATCTGCGCTTTCCCGATCTTTTCCGCACACTTGCCCAACATGGCGCGGAGATCCTCATCTGTCCCGCTGCCTTCACGCGCAAAACGGGCGAAGCGCATTGGCATGTCCTCAACCGCGCCCGTGCGATTGAAACGACCCGCTTTGTTGTTTCGGCCTGTGCAGTGGGTGACGTTCCGGGCGGTGGCGAATGCTACGGCCATTCTCTTATCGTCAACCCATGGGGAGACGTGCTTGCAGATGGCGGCACCGAGCCGGGCGTGGTTCAGACCGAAATCGACCTCGATGACGTTGTCAAAACCGCCGCTCGTATCCCCAGCCTGATGAACGAACAGCCTTTCACGCTCGACGCCCCAAAGACACCGCGCAGCGTCGCCTGAGCATCCCAAAGTGAATTCCCGGCCTGGTCTTGAACTAGGCCTTCTGGTTTGGCTTTGCGAAAAAGAATACAATATGTATACATGATGTATTCAACGTGAGTCGCTACCATGCCATCCCGTCGCAAGTCTGAATGTCTCGATGATCTTCGCATGCGCATTCTGCGCCAGGACATCGCGCCGGGCAGTGACATGGATGAGGCCGCGCTTTGCGCCCATTACGCGCTGTCTCGCACACCGATGCGCGAAATCTTCCAACGCCTTGCAGGTGAAGGTTATGTGCAGCTTTCAGACAACCGTGGTCCCAAAGTGGCGTCTATGGATCTGGCCGTCATGCGGATGTTTTTCCAAACAGCACCAATGGTTTACGCCAATGTTGCGCGCCTGGCCGCCGAGAACCGCCGCGAGGATCAGATCGAAACTTTGCGCGCCATTCAAGACCAGTTCCGTGCGGCGTCCGAGGCCGGTGACGCAGAAAGTGCCGCAGTTCTGAACCACCGCTTCCACCATCAGATTGGCGTAATGGCGCACAATCCTTACCTGCTGCCCAGCCTCAACCGCATGTTGATCGACCACACCCGTCTCAGCCAGACCTTTTACCGCCCAGCTTCTGACGAAGACGCTGCTCGTGTGCGAACTGCCTGCAGACACCACGACCAGATGATCAAGGCGATTGAGGCCCGTGATGCAGACGGAATCGTCGCGCTGACGATCGACCACTGGACCCTATCAAGGGACCGGCTGGAGCAATTCGTTGCCCCCGATCCCCTTCCCATCGACAGCCCCACCATCAAGGACCAAACCCATGCGATTTGAAGGGATCTGGACCCCCATTGTCACGCCCTCTCATGAGGATCATTCCATCAATGAACAGGCGCTGACTCAAACCGTCGAACATCTGATCAAAGGCGGTGTTCATGGCGTCATCGCAGCCGGAACGACAGGTGAATACTACGCTCAAAGCCATGAGGAACGCCTCCACCTGGCCCGCGAAATCAAGCGCATGGTCGACGGGCGTGTGCCGATGGTGATGGGCACTGGCGCATTGCGCACGGAAGAGAGCATAGACTTCGCGAAGGCCGCCAAGGAGATCGGCGCGGACGCGCTGCTGATCGCCACGCCGCCCTATTCCGTCCCCACGGGTCGCGAAATCGCGCTTCATGCGCTGGCCATCGACCGGGCAGCGAATATGCCCGTGATGCTTTACAACTACCCCGGCCGGATGGGCGTTAATATGGATGAGGAAACGCTCGACCGGCTGGGTCGTTCCCCTAATTTCTGCGGCATCAAGGAAAGTTCTGGGGATATCAACCGCCTGCACCTGATCGCCCGCGACTACCCGCATCTGGGGCTGCTTTGCGGGATGGATGATCAAGCACTAGAATTCTTCGCCTGGGGTGCACGCGGTTGGGTGTGTGCTGGGTCCAATTTCGCACCCGAAGCGCATGTAGCCCTCTACAAAACCTGCGTTCTGGAAGGTGACTTCACCAAGGGGCGCGCGATCATGTCCGCGATGATGCCGCTCATGCGTGTCCTCGAACAGGGCGGCAAGTTCATCCAATGCATCAAGCACGGGGTCACGATGCGAGGCATCCCGGCGGGGCCGCCACGCAAACCCCTGCAACCCCTCAACAAAGACGACAAACGTGCGCTGGAAGAGGTGATCCGCACTCTCGACACCGCCATTGCAAAGATCATGGGAGACAGCAAATGACAGAGCTTCTGACCCGCGAGGAATATGACGCGATTGCCGCTGAGATTGATCTGCCCAGCACGCCCTTTGTCGATGGCAAATTCCGCAAGGGCGGTGGCCCGATGATGGAGACAGTCAACCCCGCGACGGGGGAGGTGCTGACCTCAATCAGCACGGCGAATGCCGACGACGTGGATTTCGCCGTGCAGAAGGCGCGGGAGGCCTTTGATCGCGGCGAATGGTCCCGCGCGCATCCGTCTACGCGCAAGGATGTTTTGATCCGTCTATGTAAGCTGATAACCCGGCGGCGGCACGAACTTGCGGTGATGGAAAGCCTCGACAGCGGCAAGCCCATCAAGGATTGCGAAGAGATTGATATCCCTGAGACCCTTTACACGATCAAATGGCACGGGGAACTGATCGACAAAATCTACGACCAAACCGCGCCTGTCGGCGATGATGCCATGGCGCTGATCACCCGCGAACCCATCGGCGTGGTGGCCTGCGTCCTGCCCTGGAACTTCCCCATGCTGATGCTGGCGTGGAAGATCGGACCTGCGCTGGCGGCGGGGAATTCGGTGATTGTGAAGCCCGCCGAACAGACCTCGCTGACCGCCCTGCGGCTGGCTGAGGTGGCGCATATGGCGGGCATCCCGCGCGGTGTTTTGCAAGTGCTGCCGGGTGACGGGCCAAGCGTGGGGGAGCCGCTGGGCCTGCACCCGGATGTGGATATGGTCAGCTTCACGGGTTCCACCGAAACCGGCAAGCGGTTCCTGCGCTATTCTGCGGATTCCAATTTGAAAAAGGTGACGCTCGAATGCGGCGGCAAGAATCCGATTGTGGTGTTGGAGGATGCCGAGAACCTCGACCATGTCGCAGAGAATGTGGTCAATGCCGCGTTCTGGAACATGGGGGAAAATTGCTCCGCCGGGTCCCGCCTTATCGTTCATAGAGACGTAAAGGCGCCCTTGATGGACCGGGTGCTGGCCCGAATGCGCGACTGGAAAACCGGCGATCCTTTGGACCCCCAAAATCATCTGGGCGCGTTGATTGATGCGGAGCACTGCAAAAAAGTTACCGGCTATATCGGTGGTAAGGCGCTGGCAGGCGGCAAGGTGGACGGCAATTTCGTGGAACCGACTGTCTATGAGGTGGACAAGACTGACCCAAAGGCCCGCGAAGAGATTTTCGGCCCGGTCCTGAGCGTGATCGAAGTGGCCAGCATGGATGAAGCCATCGAATTGGCCAATGACACGGAATACGGGCTCGCCGCGTCGGTTTTCACGGCCAACATCCGTCGCGCGATGCGGGCGGCCAAGGACATCAAGGCAGGTACGGTCACGGTGAATTGCTATGGTGAGGGCGACATCTCCACTCCGTTTGGTGGCTACAAGCAATCCGGTTTCGGCGGGCGAGACAACTCGATCCATGCCCACGATCAGTTCACGGAAATGAAGACCATCTGGGTCGACCTGACCGACCCCGCCGACGGGGACAACGTGGGATGAAGGCCAAGATGAAGGTCGGCTTTCTTGGCACCGGTCATATTGCCAGCCACATGGCCCGCGCGGTGGCGCGGGACGGGCATGAGGTGATCGTGTCGCGCCGCAGTGAGACTGTTTCTGCCGAACTGGTCGCTGCCGAATTGGGTATCTGCGTGGCGGACAATCACGATCTGGTGGCAGAGGCCGATACGGTTTTCATCTGCCTGCGTCCGGCGGTCTGGAAGGATGTTTGCGGTGCACTGCCCTGGCGCGATGACCTGGAGGTCGTGTCCGTTATGGCAGGCGTTCGGATGGCGGAGTTGGAGGCCATTTGCGCCCCGGCGGAAGAAATATCCGCCACCATCCCGCTGGCGTCGATGGAGCATGGCGGCACGCCGCTTCCTGTGTTGGGGGATCCGACCGCGCTGAGCCGGTTCTTTGGGCAGAAGAATCCGATCCTGCCCGTGGCCGATGAGGCGGTGTTCCTGAAACACTATGCCGCCTGCACGATGGTTTCGGGCGTGATGGGGCTTCTTGGCGCTGCGGGGGCTTGGCTTTCTGAACAAACGGGCGAGCCGGATACGTATCTTGGCCCGCTCGCGGCATCTTTTTTGACAGATTTGCACGCCCATGGGCCCGTTGATTTGCGCATGGAGGCAGCGCGGCTCGCGTCTCCGAACACGCTGAGCCGGATGATGATGGAAGGGCTGACGGAGACCGGCGTATTCGATCAAACCCCTGAAATACTGAATAAAATCACCCAGTCGATGGAGACACGCTCATGACTGTCGAAGCTGTAGGCACCGCACGTCGCGGACGTGGCGCGCGCAAGGCTAACCGCCAGGCGCGGGATTTCACCATGCTTCCTGCGCTCAAGCGCCGGATGCCGCTGACTGAGCCGATGAGCCTTGAGGAAGTGGAACGCATTGATGCGGCCTCCATGAATATTCTGGAAAATGTGGGCGTCGTTTTCCGCGATGACATCGCCATTGAGGATTGGAAGCGCGCGGGCGCGGATGTTCGTGATGGTGACCGGGTGCATCTGGATCGCGGGATGGTGCGGGAGTTGATCGCAACGATCCCGGAAACGTTCACCTATCACGCGCGCAATCCGGCCAACAACCTGCCCTTTGGCCGGGATCATGCAATGTTCGTGCCCATGACGGGCGCGCCCTATCTGCGCGACCTCGATGACGAACGGCGCAACCCGCTGCTGGAAGACCTCGCCAATTTCCACAAGCTCGCAAACATGCTGCCAGCAATGCACAGCTCTGCCCATCACATTGTGGAGCCCTATGACCACCCGATCAGCCAGCGGCATTTGCGGATCACCTATTCGTCGATGAAGCATTCCGACAAGACGTTCATGGGCATGACCACTAGCCCCAAGAACGCCGAGGACGTGCTGGACATGTGCGCCATCCTCTTTGGGGAGGAGTTTCTGGAAACCCACCCGGTGGTGACGGGCAACTGCAATGGCAACAGCCCGCTGGTGTGGGATGAAACCATGCTCGGTGCCATGCGCGCGTTCAACCGGCGCAATCAGCCGGTGCTGTGTTCGCCCTTCGTCTTGGGCGGGGCCAATACACCTGCGTCTGTTGCGCCCACTGTGGCGCAGTTGAATGCGGAGGCATTATCCGCGCTGGCCTACACGCAGGTTGTCCGCAAAGGCTGTCCTGCGATCTACGGCCACTACCTGTCGACCGTGTCGATGAAGTCCGGCGCGCCCATGGCAGGCACGCCAGAGATCAGCCTGATGAACATGATGATTGGGCAGATGGCGCGATTTTACGGCGTGCCCTGGCGGTCGTCGAACACGCTCGGTGGGGCCAAGACACTGGATGCGCAGGCGGGGTATGAAAGTGCCACCACGCTTATGGCGCTGCAGATGGCGGGTACCAATTACATGTGGCACTCGGCGGGTTGGAATGAGGCGGGGATGCATTGTTCCATGGCCAAGTTCGTGATCGACGCCGAACAATGCGCCATGGCTTACCGGATGGCCGAAGGTGTTCGTTGGGATGACTTTGATGAGGCGGTCGCGGCAGTGTCTGATGTGGGGCCCGGGGGGCACTATCTAGGTCATCCTCACACGCTGGAAAACTTCCAGCGGGCGTTCTTCATGCCAGAGCTTTTCGACAATAACTCCATCGAACAATGGGCCGCCGAAGGCGCGGTGGAGGCGAATGAACGCGCGCTGATATACACCCGCAACTTGCTCAATGCCTACGAGGAACCCAAGCTGGATGACGGGGTGAATGAGGCCCTGCTGGATTACATCGCCCGCCGCGAACGCGAAATCCCGGCGGCGGATGCACTGAACCAGGACCACTGAGATGAAGATCAAGGAAATCCATATCTACCAGCATGATCTGCCGGTGAAGAATGGCCCCTACAAAATGGCCAACGCCAAGGTATATGCACTGGATACCACACTTGTGCGTATGGTTTCGGACAGCGGCATTGAAGGGTGGGGAGAGACTTGCCCCGTTGGGCCGACCTACGCGGAATCCCATGGCCGGGGCGCGCGGTCGGCGCTGGCGGAAATTGCGCCCGCGTTGATCGGCGTTGACGTCGCGCCGATCCCGGTGCGCCGCGCGATGGATGGCGCGCTCAACGGGCACAACTATGCCAAGGCGGCGCTCGACATCGCGACTTATGATGTGATGGGCAAGGCGACCGGGCTGCGCGTCGCCGATCTATTAGGCGGCGCGGTGACGGATCATGTCGCCAGCTATTACGCCACGGGTGTCGGCCCGGCGGATGAGATTGCGCGCATTGCCAAGGAAAAGGCAGATGAGGGCTACCCCCGTTTGCAAGTCAAAGTCGGCGGGCGGCCGGTGGAGATCGACATCGAAGTGATCCGCAAGGTGTGGGAAACGGTACGTGGGCGTATGCGTTTGGCCGTTGATGGCAACCGAGGCTGGACCACCCGCGATGCGCTGCGGGTCAGCCGGGAATGCCCGGACATTCCCTTCATCATGGAACAACCCTGCGACCGTGTGGAGGATCTGGAAAAGATCCGGCCCCAAGTGAACCACGCCATCTACATGGATGAAAGCAGCGTTGATCTGGCGACCGTGATCAAGGCCGTAGGGCGGGAATTGGTCGACGGCTTCGGGATGAAGGTCACGCGGATCGGCGGGCTGATGCCCATGGCCACGTTCCGTGACATCTGTGCCGCCCGCAACCTGCCTCATACCTGCGATGACAGTTGGGGCGGGGATATCATTGCGGCGGCCTGCACCCAAGTGGCCGCCACCGTGGATCCGCGCCGGATGGAGGGGGCGTGGCTCGCCGCGCCCTATATAGAGGGGCACTATGACAGCGCGGGTGGGATCGAAATCAAGGGCGGTCACATCGACCTGCCAGAAGGGCCGGGGCTCGGCCTCTCGATTGATCCAGACCAGTTCGGCGCGCCTGTCACGTCATATGGCGGGTGACCCATGCGGTTTGAGGGCAAATCCGCGCTTGTGACTGGGGCCGCGGGCGGAATCGGTGCCGCGCTGGTCGCGCTGCTGCGCCGCGAAGGTGCGCGCGTGGCGGTAAGTGACCGCGACAGCAGCGGTGTGGAGGCCGATGCCCATTTGGACGGCGATCTGCTGGATGGCGC
>JBCCAJ010000012.1:0-15042 GCA_039814845.1 Pseudomonadota bacterium
GAAGAGCAGAAAAAGGGCGGGGTTTGCGCCTTTGTGGATGCCGAACACGCGCTTGATCCGGTCTATGCTCGCAAGCTGGGTGTCGATCTGGACGAATTGCTGATTTCGCAGCCCGACACAGGCGAGCAGTCTTTGGAAATCGTCGACACATTGGTGCGCTCTGGTGCGGTCAGCATGATCATCGTCGACTCGGTCGCGGCCCTTACGCCGAAATCGGAACTGGAAGGCGAAATGGGCGACAGCTCCGTCGGCGTTCAGGCCCGTTTGATGAGCAAAGCCATGCGAAAGCTCACCGGGTCCATCAATAAATCCAAGTGCACGGTGATATTCATCAACCAGATTCGCATGAAGATTGGTGTGATGTTCGGCTCACCTGAGACAACGACGGGCGGCAACGCGCTGAAATTCTACAGCTCCGTGCGTCTTGATATCCGTCGCATCGGCGCCATCAAGGACCGTGACGAAATCGTGGGCAACGCCACCCGTGTGAAGGTCGTGAAGAACAAGGTCGCCCCGCCCTTCAAAGAGGTGGAATTCGACATCATGTATGGCGAAGGCATTTCCAAAACGGGCGAACTTCTGGACCTGGGCGTGAAGGCCGGCGTGGTTGAGAAATCCGGCAGCTGGTACAGCTATGGCGACGAACGTATCGGCCAGGGCCGCGAAAACGCCAAACAGTTCCTGAAGGACAATGCGAACATTGCACTGACCATCGAAGATAAGATTCGCGCCGCGCACGGGCTCGACTTCGAATTCGAACCGACGGCGGAAGAAAAGGACGAAGGCAGCGACGACGTGTTCGAAGCCTGAAGCCAACCGCAATAAACATCAAAGCCCGCGCCCCAAAGCGCGGGCTTTTTTCATGGCGTGGGCGAGGCGCGCCCGCACGGGAGCGAAGAGCGTTTTCCCACCAACTGTGGACACCGATCAGGTAGCCCGTTACACCGCCACAACACCGTAAAATCCGGACCGATCCCATGGCGACACTGAACGAAATCCGCTCCACCTTTCTGAACTTTTTTGACGGCAACAGTCATGAGGTTGTGCAAAGCTCACCGCTTGTGCCGCGCAACGATCCCACGTTGATGTTCGTCAATTCCGGCATGGTGCAATTCAAGAACCTGTTCACCGGCGTGGAAACCCGCGATTACAAACGCGCCACCAGCTCTCAGAAATGCGTCCGCGCAGGCGGCAAACACAACGACCTGGACAATGTGGGCTACACCGCGCGCCACCATACCTTCTTTGAAATGCTGGGGAATTTCAGCTTTGGCGACTATTTCAAGCAGGACGCGATCCCCTTTGCCTGGGACCTGCTGACCAAGGATTTCGGCATCGACAAATCCAAGTTGCTGGTCACAATCTACCATACCGATGATGAGGCCGCCGAGATCTGGAAAAAACACGCAGGTCTCAGCGATGATCGCATCATCCGCATCGCCACGGATGATAACTTCTGGTCGATGGGCTCCACCGGTCCGTGCGGCCCCTGCACGGAAATTTTCTACGACCACGGGCCCGAGATCTGGGGCGGCCCGCCCGGCTCCCCGGAAGAGGATGGCGATCGCTTCATTGAGATCTGGAACCTCGTCTTCATGCAAAACGAACGCTTTGAAGACGGCTCCATGGTGGATCTGGAAATGCAGAGCATCGACACCGGAATGGGGTTAGAGCGCATCGGCGCGCTGTTGCAAGGCAAGCACGACAATTACGACACCGACCTCATGCGCCACCTCATTGAGGCCTCCGCCAATGCCACAAGCCACGATCCGGACGGGCCGGGTAACGTGCATCACCGCGTGATCGCTGATCACCTGCGGTCTTCGTCCTTTCTGATTGCCGACGGTGTGATGCCATCGAATGAAGGGCGCGGCTATGTGCTGCGCCGGATCATGCGCCGCGCCATGCGTCACGCGCATCTTTTGGGCGCCAAAGATCCAGTCATGCATCGCCTGGTCCCCGCGCTTGTGGGCCAGATGGGGCAGGCCTTCCCAGAACTGGGCCAGGCACAGGCGTTGATCGAAGAAACGCTGAAGTTGGAAGAAACGCGGTTCAAACAGACGCTGGATCGCGGTCTCAACCTGCTGGAGGACGAACTGATCGATCTGGATGACGGCGCGGCCCTGCCCGGCGCAACCGCGTTCAAACTCTATGATACCTACGGCTTCCCCCTTGACCTGACGCAAGATGCCCTGCGCGAAAAGGGTCTTGAGGTGGATGTTGACGGGTTCGACGCCGCCATGGCCGAACAAAAAGCCAAGGCCCGCGCGGCATGGTCGGGATCGGGTGAAGCCGCAGATGCAACCATCTGGTTTGACCTGGCAGAAGCCCACGCCGCGACCGATTTCCTTGGGTACGACACGGAAGTCGCCGAGGCACAAATCCTTGCCCTCGTGCAGGACGGCAACGAAGTGAAGACCGCTAAGGCGGGCGACACGATGCAAATCGTGCTCAACCAAACTCCGTTCTACGCCGAATCCGGCGGTCAGGTCGGGGACACGGGCCTGCTCACCGCCGACGGCGCCACGGCTCAGGTCTCCGCCACGCGCAAAGCGAACGGATTGTTCATTCACACGGCCACGCTCAACGATGGCGCGCTCGCCACCGGTGATGCCGTCCGGCTGGAGGTCGACCACGACCGCCGCAGCGCCATCCGCGCGAACCATTCGGCCACCCATTTGCTGCACGAGGCATTGCGTGGCGCACTTGGCGATCACGTGGCACAGCGCGGTTCACTCAACGCGCCCGACCGGCTGCGCTTTGACTTTTCCCATGCCAAAGCGCTCAGCGAGGACGAACTGCGCACCGTGGAAACGGAAGTGAACGCCTATATCCGCCAAAACGCCTCCGTTGAAACGCGCATCATGACACCCGATGACGCCCGAGAGATCGGGGCGCAGGCGCTTTTTGGCGAAAAATACGGCGATGAGGTGCGCGTGGTGTCGATGGGTGTGGAAGATGGATCGGGCAAGGGCCTTGGCGGCGACACCTATTCGCTGGAATTGTGCGGCGGCACCCATGTGCGCCAAACCGGCGATATCGGCGTGTTTGTGACCTTGGGCGATGCGGCCTCCTCCTCCGGCGTGCGGCGGATTGAGGCGCTGACCGGTCAAGCGGCCTTTGATTACCTTACAGGCCAGGATGCCCTGCTGGCGGAAACCGCGAGCGCCCTCAAAACCCAGGTCGCCGACGTGCCTGACCGGGTCAAAGCCCTGCTTGATGAACGCAAAGCCATGAGCGCCGAACTGGCGCAGTTGCGTCGTGACCTTGCCATGTCGGGCGGCCCGTCCTCTGACGCCGCCGCGCCCAAAGATGTGGGTGGCGTATCCTTCCTCGCACAGGTCCTCGCCGGCGTCTCCGGCAAAGACCTGCCCCCGCTGATTGACGAACACAAATCCCGCATGGGGTCAGGCGCGATCCTTCTCATCGCTGATGCTGGCGACAAAGCGGCCATCGCGGCCGGCGTGACAGAGGACTTGACGGATCGCGTTTCAGCCGTTGATCTGGTCAAGGCTGCCGTGCCGCATCTGGGCGGCAAGGGCGGTGGCGGTCGCGCGGATATGGCCCAGGGTGGGGGCCGATCCGTGGACGGGGCCGAGGCCGCTATTGCCGCGGCAGAACAGGTGATTTTGGGGGGATAACATCATGACGGCCTATGTGATTGCGCGGATCACCGTGACATCGCCCGAGGATTATCAGATGTATGCCAGCCAAACGGTGGCTTCTGCCAAGAAGGCGGGCGGAACGTTTCTGGTGAAGGGCGGTGAGCAGACAATGCTTGAGGGCGATGGGCCTGACCGGCACGTGATCATCCGCTTTGACAGCCGCGATGCAGCACTTGCCTGGTACCAATCCGAGGAATATCAGCGCATCCTGCCCATCGCGCTCAGCAGTTCTGAGCGTGACATCGTCGTCGTCGATGGATTTGAGGAGTAACAGATATGCCTGCCCTGTGGATTGCCCATGTGCGCGTCACCGATGAAGAGGCCTATGGCAAATACGCCAAACTGGCCGGGCCCGCGATTGCCGAACACGGTGGCACATTCATCGCTCGCGGCGGACGCTACGTACAGCTTGAAGGGCCGGATCGGCCGCGCAACGTGGTTGCGCGCTTTCCCTCCCTAGAGGCGGCAGAGGCCTGCTACCGGTCCGACGCCTATCAAGCGGCACTCTCCCATGCCAAAGGCGCCTCAGAACGCGAGTTGGTGATCGTCGAAATCAGCGAATGATTCTAGCGGCTTAGTTCGTTTTAGACTGCCGTTTGCGTTCGTGAGGGTCGAGATAGCGTTTGCGCAAACGCAGGCTTGTCGGTGTCACTTCAACCAGTTCATCGTCGTTGATATAGGCGATCGCCTCTTCCAGGCTGAACTGGATATGAGGGGTGAGCCGCACCGCTTCATCGGATCCGGACGCACGCACGTTGGTCAGTTTCTTGCCCTTGAGCGGGTTCACTTCCAAATCATTGTCACGGCTGTGTTCGCCGATGATCATGCCCTGATAGATTGGCGTCTGCGGACCGATGAACATCCGGCCCCGTTCTTCAAGGTTCCACAGCGCATAGGCCACCGCCTCCCCCTGCTCCATTGAGATCAGAACACCCGCGCGGCGCCCGGGGATAGCGCCCTTGTGCGGGGCCCAGCTGTGAAAGACGCGGTTCAGCACGCCGGTGCCGCGCGTGTCGGTCAGAAATTCGCCGTGATAGCCAATGAGTCCGCGCGATGGAACCAGCGCCACGATCCGTGTCTTACCGGTGCCGGCGGGTTTCATCTCCGTCATCTCACCTTTGCGCGCGCCGGTGATTTTTTCGATCACCGAACCGGAATAATCCTCATCCACATCGACTGTCACCTCTTCGATGGGTTCCAGCGTTTCGCCGTTTTCGCCTTCGCGCAGCAACACCTGCGGGCGAGAGATGGACAATTCAAACCCCTCGCGGCGCATGTTTTCGATCAAGACCCCCATTTGGAGTTCGCCCCGTCCCGAAACATCGAACGCCTCGCCACCCGGCGTGTCCGCCACGCGGATGGCCACATTGGATTCTGCCTCTTTCATCAGTCGGTCGCGGATCACGCGGGATTGCACCTTCTTGCCATCGCGACCCGCAAAGGGGGAATCGTTGATGCCGAAGGTGACAGAAATCGTTGGTGGATCAATCGGTTGCGCTTCAAGCGGAGCCTCCACGGCCAGGGCGCAGATCGTATCGGCCACGGTGGCTTTGGACATACCCGCAAGCGTGACAATGTCGCCTGCTTCGGCCTCTGTGAGGTCCTGCATTGTCAGGCCGCGGAAGGCCTGAATGCGGGTTACGCGGAACTGTTCGATCTTTTGCCCCACGCGGGACAGCGCTTGCACCGTTGAACCAACTTTGACCCGACCCGTTTCAACGCGGCCAGTGAGGATGCGGCCGACGAAGGGATCGGCCCCGAGCGTGACCGCCAACATCGAGAAGTCTTCCTCCACATGCGCCATCTGGCGCGGCGCGGGCACATGGTTGACGATCAGGTCAAAAAGGGCGGAGAGGTCCTCACGTGGCCCGTCCAGATCATGATCAGCCCAGCCGGAGCGGCCCGAGGCGTACATATGCGGAAAGTCCAACTGATCTTCCGTGGCATCTAGGGCTGCGAAAAGATCAAAACATTCATCCAGCGCGCGATCGGGCTCTGCATCGGGTTTGTCGACTTTGTTGAGGACCACGATGGGCCGTAGGCCAAGCGCCAAGGCCTTGGCGGTCACGAATTTGGTTTGCGGCATGGGGCCTTCTGCGGCATCGACCAGCAGGACAACCCCATCGACCATGCTCAGGATCCGCTCCACCTCACCACCAAAATCGGCGTGGCCGGGCGTGTCGACGATGTTGATGCGGGTGGATTTCCATTCCACCGATGTGGCCTTGGCCAGGATCGTGATCCCGCGTTCGCGTTCCAGATCATTGCTGTCCATGGCGCGTTCATCCACGGACTGATTGGCCCGGAACGCACCGGATTGTTTCAGCAATTCGTCCACCAAAGTGGTTTTGCCATGGTCCACATGGGCGATGATCGCGATATTGCGCAGGTCCATTTTATGCTCTCGTGTCGGAAGATTGGCCTCAAGTTGCGCGGGGCTTACCGGGCCGGGCGCAAATTGGCCAGAGGGAAAGCGCGAAGGCCCGCGCGCGTCAGGCCGATTTCACCTGATCCGTGGGGGCGTCGACCAACTGGGTCTGCACGGTTTCCACAAGTTCCGTCAAAGAAAATGGCTTGGGCAGGAAGACCGAAGGCATGCCAGGCATCACACCACCTTCCACCGAATCTGCGGCATAGCCGGACACAAACACCACTCTGGTGTCTGGCCGGGTGTGCATGGCTTGGCTCACCCACGTTGGGCCGTCGATGCCAGGCATGACCACATCGGTGACGATCACGTCGATATGCAATGCCTCATCTTCCAACAGGTTCAACGCCTCTTCGCCGGAGGCCGCCTCAATCACCGAGAACCCTTTCATCTTCAGGGCGCGGCTGGCAAAGGCACGCACCGGCGCTTCATCTTCAACCAGCATCACCACACCATGGATCTTGTCCAATACAGCGCGCTCAGGCAACGCGGTGGCAGCCTCGGCCGCGTCAGCATGCAGCGCTGGCAGGTAGATCTGAAAGGTTGCGCCCTGCCCTTTTACAGAATCGACAAAGATGAAGCCGCCTGTCTGCTTGACGATGCCATAGGCTGTCGACAATCCAAGCCCAGTGCCCTCACCCTGCTTTTTCGACGTGTAGAACGGTTCAAAAATCCGATCTACGAAGTCCTCAGGAATACCTTTGCCTTCATCCTTCACGCTAACCACAACATAGCGGCCCGGCGCCACCTCTGCCCGGTCCCGTTTAAGCGGCGCTTTGAGCAGGCAATTTTCCGTGCGGATCACCACTTGCCCGCCATCAGGCATGGCATCCCGGGCATTGACCACAAGGTTCATCAGCACCTGTTCCAATTGCCGTTTGTCAGCCCGCACCGACCAGAGATCCGGATCGTGGTCGAGCACCAGTTGCACCTTTTCGCCCACCAAACGGTTCAGCAAATGGGTCACATCCGAAAGCATATCGCGCAGTGACATCGTCTCAAGCCGCAGCATCTGTTTGCGGGAATAGGCCAAAAGTTGCCCCACCAGCGCCGCTGCCCGGTTGGAGTTTTGGCTGATTTGCATCAGATCAGGATAGGTCGGATCATCGACGCCGTACTTCATGAGCAATAGATCGCAATGCCCTGAAATCGCAGTCAAAAGGTTGTTGAAATCATGGGCAACGCCGCCTGCCAGCTGGCCGATAGCCTGCATTTTCTGGCTTTGGACAAATTGCAATTCCAGTGTTTTCAGCTTCGTCGCATCCTGCAGCACCGCGATGATCACTGTCTTTCCACCATCGCGCACGGGATTGAGCGTGACCTGCACGAACACATCCTTGTCCTTGCGTCGCATCTGCAGGATTTCGGGCTGTACCGTCCCGCGCCCTTCGACCGTGTCGCGGAGCCAATCGCCAATGGGCCGTCCCGGTCCTTCCATCAATTCAGACAGTCGTCGGCCCGCCCCGCTTTCCACCCCTAGCACAACGCGCGCGGGCCGGTTGGATAGTTCAATCACCCCATCTGCGGACAACCGCAACAGCGGCACAGGCAAATCTTCGATGATGGACCAGGTATCGGCCTCTGCCGGTTGATCTTCGGCCGCGGGAATGATCGCGACCTGCCGCACCGCGCCGGTTTTTCGAGGGTCTGCCTTTCGCGCGCCCACCTTTCGCGGGCGCACATGCCCATTGATCGGTTCGGGGGCCGGTAATTCGTGCACGAAGCAGCGCAAAAGCCCACTGGCTGCGCGAATATCGTTGATGTGATCCAGCCGCAAAGGCGGGTTCGGACAAAACAGCGGCACCATATCCGCATGGGGACCAAGCAAGGCCCGTGCGGCGGCATTGGCATGCAGCACGACATCTTCGTGGTTGAGCGTCAGCACGGCCAGCTTGGTGTCTTGCGCCTGCACTTCTTTGCTTTGCAGATCGAACCGCCAGGCTGTCATTCCACCTGCCAGCGCCATCACATCCACATCCACCGGGCCCGCCACCCGGTGCAATTGTCGCCGCAAGCTGCGCGCGCGGCCCAAATCGCGGCGCAAATCCTCAACCGCGCCATGGGGATCGGCGACAAGACCCTGCAACACATCGCTCAGCCCCATACCCTTGCCCGCGCCCAGATCCTTTTGCGCGACGGAATTGGCAAAAAGCAGACGATCGCCAACGTCGGACACAATCACCGGGCAGGGATCCACACGGAAGGCGTTCAAATGCCGTTCAATCCGGTGGCTGCGCCAGCGGTCCAATGCCGGGAGGCCAAAATAGGTCGCAACAGAGGCCAGGATCATCACACCAGCCACCAAGAGAAAGGTCAGTTTCAGGAACGCAAAAGGCGTCATGATCGCGGCCGCTGCAAACAGCAAGGCCAACCCCATAATCACCTTCCCCTTGGGGCGCCACATCGACAGCGCCGCCTCCAGAGAGGTCACTTGTCCAGAATACGCCTGATCGGACACGCGCGAATGCCCTCCTTAGACAACCCAATGCTCACACGTTATTTTGGTACTGAAATCGTTAATCTGAGATTAAGAGATGCGGGATTGTGCAAAATCGAACCCCGTTATTTCAGTTTCTTCGGATCATGGATGCGAAGAAAAATCCGTCGCCTGTGTCTGTGACGGGCCAGTGGTGTTGATCCTGGCGCTCAAATTCTGGGTATGTTTGGCAAAATGCGTCGATCTGGGCCGCGTTTTCACGGTTCAAAATCGAACAGGTTGTGTAGATAAGTTGCCCACCTGCAGCCAAAAGATTACTCGAAGAATGCAGAATATCCCGTTGAATATCAATTAGGTTTTGCAATCGGTCCAAGGTCAGTTTCCACTTTGCCTCCGGGCTGCGCCGCCAAGTGCCGCTGCCACTGCACGGCACATCGCACAATACAACGTCAAATGGCGCATGGCGGGCGATGTCACCTGCTTCGAGCACGGCAACCTTTACCCCGGCGCGGGCCGCCCGAGACGGCAAATCCGTCATCCGGCCGGGATCCGCGTCATAGGCGAAAAACTGCGCGTGCGGCGGACCGGCGGGCACCATGGCAGCCAAGGCCAGGGTTTTGCCGCCCCCACCTGCGCAATAATCCAGCACACGGGCACCCAAAGGGAGGGTGATGCGCCCCATTGCGGATTGACTGCTGACGTCCTGCAATTCCACCAGACCAGAAAGGTAAGCCTTCGAACCCCGGATCCTGCGCGCGCCTTCGGTCGCGATCAAAGCGATGTCTAATCCGTCGACGCGGTGGGCCTCAATCCCATCATCTTTCAATATTTCAATGGCCTGCGAAGCATTCTTAATTTTCAAATTGACGCGCATGGCCACCGGCGCGCGGGAGGTTTGCGCCTGGGCTTGGGCCTTGGCCTGCCCACCCAAATCTTCCTCGAACACGCGCCAGAGCCAATCGGGAAGGTCTGCGTCCTCCGCCTCAGACAGGGTCACATCGGGCATACCCCACTCGTCCTCGGTCAACGGAGCCGGTGCGTGGCCCTCCCCGGTGAAGAGCGTCGCTGGATCAGCCCCGTCCGCGCGCAGCGCGCCGATCATGACGGCCCGGCCATCCGCCCCGCCACCAAGCGCGGCGTAAGATCGGCGGCATCTCAGGGCTTGAAACACATGATCGCGCACAGCCGCGCGGTCTTTGGATCCGGCATAGCGCGCGCCGCGCGCCCAGCGGGTCAGCGCCTGTTCAGCGGGGAGCCCGTCAAAGACCCGGCCCAGCACCTCAATGGCGGCGGAGATGCGCGCGGCAGGGGTCAAAGCGGTTTAACCGACCCGATAATTGGGGCTTTCGCGGGTGATCTGCACGTCATGTACATGGCTTTCCTTCAGCCCCGCGCCGGTGATGCGAACAAACTCGCAAGAGCGGCGCATGTCATCCACCGTCGCGCACCCCGTATAGCCCATTGCAGCCCGCAAACCGCCCACCAACTGGTGCAGCACCGTGCCTGCCGACCCCTTGTAGGGCACTTGGCCCTCAATACCCTCGGGCACCAGCTTGTCGCTCGCGGCGTCCTTCTGGAAATACCGATCCGCACTGCCCCGGGCCATGGCACCCAAGGATCCCATGCCGCGATAGGCTTTGAAACTGCGGCCCTGGTAGAGGATCACCTCACCGGGGGATTCGTCTGTTCCGGCCAGCATGGACCCCACCATCGCGCAAGATGCGCCTGCCGCGATGGCCTTGGCGAAATCCCCGGAAAACTTGATGCCACCATCGGCGATCACAGGCGTGTCGCCCGCCGCCTGCGCGCAATCCATGATCGCGGTCAACTGCGGCACGCCCACGCCCGCCACCATCCGCGTGGTGCAAATGCTGCCCGGGCCAATGCCCACTTTAACCGCATCCGCGCCCGCCCCGATCAGCGCCCGCGTGGCCTCTCCGGTGGCGACGTTACCGGCCACGATCTGCACCTCGTTGGAAAGCGCCTTGGCCCGCTCCACCGCCGCCGCGACGCCCTCGGAATGGCCATGGGCGGTGTCGATCACGATCATATCCACGCCCGCGTCCACAAGTGCCTCAGAGCGCTCAAACCCTGCATCGCCCACGGTGGAGGCCGCAGCTACCCGCAACCGGCCCAGATGATCCTTGCACGCGGTGGGGTTCAACACGGCCTGTTCGGTGTCTTTCAGCGTCAGAAGGCCCGTCAATTTGCCATCCGCATCCGTCACCAACAGCTTCTCAATCCGGCGCGAACGCATCAGCGACTTGGCCTCTTCCAGATCGGCAGGCTCGTGCAGAATGGCAAGGTTGTCTGACGTCATCATCACATGGACGGGCGTGTCATCGGAGGACGCAAAGCGCATGTCGCGGTTGGTGACGATCCCGACCACGCGACCGCCCTCAGCCACCACCGGGAAACCCGTGAAATTATAGCGTTCAATCAAGGCCTTGGCATCGGCCAAGGTCTGATCCGGGGTCAGCGTAACGGGGTTGTAGACAATGCCGGATTCAAACCGTTTGACCCGGCGGACCTCACGCGCCTGTTCCTCGACATTCAGGTTGCGGTGGATGACGCCCATACCGCCCGCCTGAGCCATGGTAATGGCCATTCGGCCTTCAGTGACTGTATCCATCGCGGAACTCAGCAGCGGGATATTGAGATCGATGGATTTGGTCACGCGGGTGCGGGTGTCTGCGGTGTTGGGCAGCACGGATGATTTGGCTGGAACTAGCAGGACATCATCGAAGGTCAGGGCCTCACGAATCTCCATTTGGTGTCTCCCCATGGATAGCTCGTTTGGCGGTTTGCTATTGCACGGAGCGACAGGAATGGAAAGGGTGAAAGTGGCGAGAGCTCCGCCATGCCTGATGGTTTGGGGTCTTTCGGGCAAAGACCTGCCTTGTCGTAACCAATGCCTAAGGGTTTGGCCTTAGATCGTCATGAAACCGCTTTCATGAGACAGGTACCCGACTTTGTTCAAACGAAAAGAATTGCCGCCCGTTCAGAAGCCTGACCCAGAAGAACAAACACGGGAAACGCTGCACCGAATGGTCAACGCGTCGCTTGCGTCAATCCACTTTCGACCGGATGGCACAATCATTTGGGCGAACGAGAACTTTTTGCAAACGATGGGCTACGCTTTGCCAGAGGTTGAGGGAAAACACCATCGGATGTTCGTGGATGATGCCTATGCCCAAAGTCCCGATTACAAACAATTCTGGCACCGTTTAGCAGGCGGAGAGACGTTTTCCGACCGGTTTCGCCGGGTCAACCGTGACGGCAAGGATGTCTGGATCCAAGCCACCTACAGCGCCGTGCGCGACGATCAGGGCGTCGTTGAGCGCGTGATCAAAATCGCGTCGGATGATACCACCCGACAAACAGCGCTGTCGCACATTCAACACGCCCTTGCGATGCTTGAACACGGGGATTTGACCCAGCGTATCGCCACGGCCGCCTTTCCCGACGACGTGGCCGAACTGGCGGGCCATCTCAACAGGGCGGTCGGGCAGATCACCGACCTTATCGGCAATGTGTAAGACGTGGCTTCAGAGATTGTGCAGGCCAGCGATAACCTCGATTCCTCAACCAGCGACCTGTCCGACAGAACACGTCTTCAGACGGCCACGCTTGATGACACGTCAGCCAGGATTGAAGACTTGTCTGAGACCGCCAGACGCTCTGCCGACCGCGCAGAAGAGGTCACGCAACAGGCCTCAAAGGCCAAGGATACAGCGCAGACAGGCAAACGCGTTGTGGCCGAAGTCAAAGAGGCCATGGGCAAGATACAGACATCATCTGACAAGATTGCGCATATCCTTGCGGTCATGGATGACATCGCCTTTCAGACCAACCTTTTGTCCCTCAACGCCAGTGTCGAGGCGGCGCGCGCAGGGGATGCGGGCCGTGGTTTCGCCGTGGTGGCCAGCGAAGTCCGCTCGCTGGCCATGCGATCCGCCGAATCGGCCCAAGAAATCCGAAGCCTGATCACCGAAAGCACACAACACGTGTCCCAAGGCGCCGACCTGGTGGAACGCGCGGATGCCGAATTGGTTGATACTTTTTCTGCCGTCTCAAACATGTCCGACCAGATAGAGGCCATCTCCACCGACCTAAACAAACAGTCGCACGCCGCGCTGGAGGTCAGCTCGGCTATGCGCGATCTCGACAACATTGCAAAGACGACAGCCGCCGTTGTGGTTGAGAATTCGCAGGTCAGTCGACACATGGCCGACAGCGCGCACATGCTGAAATCCAGCGTCAGCAAGTTCAAGCTCGACAATCGGGCGGCGATGCCGGCTCTGTCACCGGGTTCCGCCCCGGATCAGCACAAAGACCGCAAAGCGGGCTGAAGAAGGCTGGCTGAACGCTGGGGCGCAGCTGATGACGGGATAAACCAGCGCCCCGCAGCGTCCGACCGGGTCGCGGGGTATGGGCTGCGGAATTTGCTTGGATCCCCCCCCTTTAGGCACACCTTTGAAGCGCCACGCGACACGCTTTGGGGTCGAAGCGCGGCTCTTGCTGGGTTATCCAAGGACCACGAGGATACGACAGCAAAAGGGCACAAGATGGCAGAACACGGATACGAGGGCGGCAGGCTGGATCTGCCCTTTGTGGGGATCTCAACCTTCGGCAAACGACCTTATGTGCCCGATTGGGAGGCCATCGACGCGGATGTGGCCGTCTTGGGCGCGCCGTTTGATTTCGGCACGCAATGGCGGTCCGGCGCGCGGTTTGGCCCTCGCGGTGTGCGGGAGGCCTCGACCCTTTTCAGTTTCGGCCATGCCGGTGCCTATGACCATGAGGACGACGCCACGTATCTGCCCGGCGACGTGCGTATCGTGGATATCGGCGACGCCGACATTGTCCACACGGACACGCTGAAAAGCCACGCCAATATTGAGGCAGGCGTACGGGCGATCCTCAAGGCAGGCGCACTGCCCGTGACCATCGGTGGGGATCATTCCGTCAACATTCCCTGCATCAATGCGTTCGACGACCACTGTGCAGAACGGGGCGACATACACGTCCTGCAAATCGACGCCCATCTCGACTTTGTCGATGAACGCCATGGCGTGCGGTTTGGCCATGGCAACCCGATGCGGCGCGCCGCCGAGAAGCCCTATGTCACGGGCCTCACCCAACTTGGCATCCGCAATGTCAGCTCCACCGCCAAGGAAGGCTATGCCGACGCCCGTGCAAGGGGGTCGGATATTCTGTCGGTCCGGCAGGTGCGCAAACTGGGGCCAGAGGCGACGGCGTCGCGCATACCAAATGGCGCGCGGGTCTATATCACAATCGACATTGATGCCTTCTGCCCTTCCATCGCGCCGGGCACGGGCACGCCCAGCCATGGCGGGTTCCTGTACTACGATGTGCTGGAAATCCTCCAGAAAGTGGCCCTAAACCATGAGGTTGTGGGCATCGATCTGGTGGAGGTCGCACCGGATTACGACCCAACGGGCAGCACATCCATCCTCGCGGCTCAAGTGCTTCTTAACCTTCTGGGGTTTATCTTCCACGCCGCACGCTGACCGAAGCGGATGGACTGCACCAGAAAGGGTAAGCCGATGTCACACCACAAATTTGCACTTTGGGGCCTTGGGGCGACTTGGGTCGCATTGGGATTGGCGGGTCTGACCGCCTTTCAGACAGGGCTCACCTCTGCTTCCGGCATCTCTTCGATCACTTTGGCCTTCGTCGCGGTGCTTGCGGTGCTGACCATGTCGGAAGTGTTTCGCTTGTTACGGCTGATGCGGGTGGCCAAGGAAAGGGCGCGCTTCCGAAAGCCCTGACGCCTCTTACCGCCCCATCACATCCAGAACACGGGCCGCAATCTGCGCCGCTGACAGACCGGCCTCTTCATACATATCCGCAGGCCGCCCGTGATCGAGGTACCGATCCGGCAACACCATTGACCGGAATTTGAAGCCCCGATCAAACACACCTTCGTCGGACAAAAGCTGCGCCACGTGGCTGCCAAAGCCGCCAATCGAGCCTTCCTCAACGGTGATCAGCGCCTCATGCCGCGCCACCAAATCGAGGATCAGATCGCGATCCAGCGGTTTGGCGAAACGCGCATCGGCCACCGTGGGTGTAAGCCCTTCGGTGCTGATCGTCTCGGCGGCGCGCATCACCTCCCCCAACCGCGTGCCAAAGGACAATAGCGCCACGCCATGCCCTTCCTGCACGATCCGGCCTTTGCCGATCTGCAGAACCTGAGGCGTGGGCAAGTCCACGCCCTGCCCTTCACCGCGCGGATAGCGGAAGGCAATGGGGCCTGCATCATAGGCCACGGCGGTGGCGACCATATGGGTCAGCTCTGCCTCATCTGCGGCGGCCATCACGACCATATTCGGCAGACAGGCCAAAAACGCCACATCGAATGCGCCCGCATGGGTCGGCCCATCGGCCCCCACCAGCCCCGCGCGATCAATGGGGAACCGCACAGGCAGGCCTTGGATCGCCACATCGTGGATCACCTGATCATAACCGCGCTGCAAAAAGGTGGA
>JBCCAJ010000154.1:0-6435 GCA_039814845.1 Pseudomonadota bacterium
AAACGTCGGTGCTTTGGCGTGCTGACCCCAAGCATCGGCGCGCCCGCCCATGCAGGTGCTGCGAGCAGCGGCAATGAAGCGGCACTGCCGATCAAGGCGCGGCGGGTCAGGTTTGGGGGCTGGGTCATCGCTTCATCTCCTCTGTTGATCGAAAGATAGCGTCAAGCCATGACAAACCCACGTTCTTCGCGGTAACGTGAAGCGAAAGATCGCTTATGTCAGACAAAAAAATCCAAGCCACGCCCCTCGACCCGGCCGCGTTCATCGCCTCGGTTGACCATCCAAGACGCCGCGCCGATGCACAGGTTTTACTGCCGTTTTTCCAAAAGGTGACAGGCTTTGAGCCGGTCATGTGGGGCACGTCTATGATCGGTTACGGGCTCTATCACTACCGCTACGACAGCGGGCGCGAGGGGGATTTTCTGGCCACGGGGTTTGCCCCGCGCAAAGCGTCGATGTCGATCAACATCATGCCGGGGTATCAGGATTACGGCGATATCCTCGCCCGATTGGGGCCTCACAAAATGGGCAAGTCCTGCCTGTATGTCACGCGACTGGACCGGATCGACATGGCCGTTCTTCAGGAATTGGTGCAAGCGGGTCTGCGTGACCTGAAATCCATGTACCCGGTGTTTCCCAAGTAAAACGGTGGATGATCAGCCTGGTTTCCGGGCGCAAAGCCGCACACCACCCACGGTGCCATCCGCGAAATACCCTGCCATCTTTTCATAGAAGACAAGCAACGCCTGATAACCGTCTGCGCCGTGTTTGCTTTCGTAACTGGCGCGGGCTTGCTTGAATGCGGTTAGGCGCGTGCGGGTGAAATCCGTCCAGTCAACCGTCATGTCGGTGAATGTGACACGCTCGAATCCGGCGTCTTGCAAAGAGCTTTCATAGCTCTGCCGCGGCACCAGAGAATTCGGAAAAAGATGGCGCGCGAAATCCTCTTCGTCCGCCGGCGGCTTGATCAGAAAGAGGTCTTCGACAAAAAGCACGCCGCCCGGCTTTAGCGCGTCGTGAATTTTCGCCTGGTAGCGTGGCCTGTCGGGGATGTGAAAGAGCGCCAGCCAGCTGACGGCGTGATCATAGCCCTCGTCCGGCAGTGCAACTTCCAGAAAGTCAGCATTCACATGGGTGACGTCGTTGCCCAACCCCGCACGTGCGGTCAAATCCTGCGCCACGCGGTGATAGTCCTCTTGCAGCTCTACCGCGTCCAACGCCGCGCCACTGGTTTTGGCCAGATAGCGCGCGCAGCCACCCCAGCCGGAGCCGACCTCCAGCACCTTCTGATCTGCGCCCATGCCGCAGGCCTCAATAGCGGCATCGAGCGCGTCTGTGCCATGATAGTGAAGTTGATCGAACTGGTTCAGCACGTCGACTGTCACTGGCGCGTCCGGCGCATAGCCCAGCGCGTCAAGTTCCGCATAGATCCGTTCGGCCCGTGGATACAGTTGCATGGATTTGATGTGATCGGTCATGGCCTTCCCCCGGGGCATTACCGGGATCAGCCTACACCGCTGGACGCATCTGGCAACCTAAGACGCGTTTTCCCGGAGCTTGCGGACGAGCCACCAAACCGCAAGCACCACCGGCAACGTCACCACCGCCGTCAGGACGCCCTCGGTCACATTCAGGGGCTCAGACAGCGGATAGATGAGATAACCCGCAAGCGACACGGCGTAATAGCTGATCGCCACAACAGACAGACCTTCGACCGTGCGTTGCAGGCGCAATTGCAGATCCGCTCGGCGATCCATGCTTTCCAGCAGCGCCTGGTTTTGCGCGCTGCGTTCCACATCGACGCGGGTGCGCAACAGCTCCCCCGCGCGGCGGGCCCGTTCGACCATGGCATCCAGCCGTTCCTTGGCGGCCGTCACCGTGCGCATGGCGGGATCATAGCGGCGCATCATGAATTCCGAAAAGGTCTGGCGCGCGCCAAAGCGTTCTTCCCGCAGGACATCAATGCGCTGTGCCACGATCTGTCGGTAAGCCGCGGTGGCACCAAATCGGAAGGAAGACGTGGCGTTCAGCGCCTCCATCTCTGCGGTGATGTCGAGGAGTTCGCGCAAAGTGACTTCGGCATCGTCTTCACCCGCGCTCAGGCCGCCGACAATCTGGCTCAGTCGTTCTTCCATCGCGCCCATATTGGCTTCCATCGCGCGGACGCGGGAAAAGCCCAGCATGGACATGGCTTTGTACTGTTCAACCTCGCAAAGCCGCTGCATCACACGACCCGCGCGGCGCGGGCCGATATCGGCGTCCACACTGATCAGGAACCGCTGATGCCCAGCCGGATCAATGCGGAAATCCCCGGCAATCACGGCAGAATTTTCCACCACGCGAGCCACCGCGACCGACTCGGACACGAACCAATCGGCGATGTTTGCTTCAAGCGTCTTGTCGTCCGTGCGCGGCTGCACCCGGATGAGAGCAGATGTGATGCGCGCACCCGGTGCGGCGTCTAACCAATCCTCAGGAAACACTTCAAAATCCGCAGGATCAAAGGGTCGCCCGCCATTGGCCTCTGCGATGGCGGAATAGCTGACAAATTCGGCGTGGCTTTCCCATGTCAGGTGGTGCCGCCCGATCTGCCCCGAATAATGCGTGGCGCCGGGTTGCGGGTGCGGGGCCCCGTGGCGATCAAGCAACTCAACCAGATGTTCCATATCCAAAGCGCGGTCGCGTCCCGCCGCGTTTTCATTCTTCTTGAGCACTAGATAAGCGATCGTCGCGGGGGCCTGAAGCTGTGGAAAGGGCCGGGCGTGCAGTTCATTCGCCAATTGGTATCGCAGCGGGTGATCTTCGATGGGGGGCATTTGCATTCCGTCATGAGGCGTTCGGCGTGATCTAGCGCATGCATGGTTAATGAAAAGCAATCAACCCCTGACAGGCCGTGGCGATGGCCCAAAGGATCAGAATGCTTTTGCCGCAGCAGTTTGTGTTGTTTTGGCCTGAAAAGAGTGCTGGGCTTGCGGCGATCCGGGAACGATTCTGCCCCGGGTCCGCACAATCACTGTTTCGGAGATTTCGATGCCCCTGCCCTCCAGCGCCAAAACCATCATCATCGGCGGCGGGATCGTGGGCTGTTCGACGGCCTATCATCTGGCCAAGATGGGACAGGAGGTGCTTTTGCTTGAGAAAGCCGCGCTCACCTCAGGCTCCACATGGCACGCGGCGGGGCTCGTGGGTCAGCTAAGATCAAACGCGGGTATCACGCAGCTTCTGGGCTATTCCATCGACCTCTATGACCGATTGGAGGAAGAGACGGGGCTCGCCACCGGCTGGAAGATGAATGGCGGGCTGCGGCTGGCCTGCAATGAAGAACGCTGGACCGAGGTAAAACGACAGGCCACCACCGCCCATAGTTTCGGTCTGGATATGCAGCTTTTGACCCCTGCCGAGGCACAGGATCTGTGGCCCATCATGGATATTGGCGATGTGGTGGGGGCGGCGTTTCTGCCCACCGATGGGCAGGCGAGCCCGTCAGACATCACCCAGGCACTGGCCAAGGGCGCGCGCAAAGGTGGTGCGAAACTGGTTGAAAAGAGCCCGGTGACGGAAATCCTTACCGACAAGGGCAAGCTGGTGGGCGTGCGCACCGCTGAGGGCGATATTGCTTGTGAAAAACTGGTGCTGTGCTGTGGGCAGTGGACGCGGGAACTGGCAGCGACCATCGGTGTGACGGTGCCGCTGGTGTCGGTGGAACATCAGTACATGATCACGGAACCCTTCGGCGTGCCCTCTGACCTGCCCACGCTGCGCGACCCGGACCGGCTGACTTACTACAAGGAAGAAGTGGGCGGTCTTGTCTGGGGCGGTTATGAACCCAACGGCATCCCCTGGGCCAAGGATGGCATCCCTGACCCGTTCGATTTCCAGCTGCTCGACAGCAATTTTGACCATTTTGAACAATTGGTGGAGCTGGCCCTGCCTCGTGTGCCGAAACTGCAGGAAGTGGGCGTCAAACAGCTGATCAACGGTCCTGAAAGCTTCACGCCGGATGGTAATTTCATCATTGGTGAGGCGCCAGAGATGGACAATGTCTTCGTCGGCGCGGGCTTCAACGCCTTTGGCATTGCCTCAGGCGGGGGCGCGGGCATGGCGCTGGCCGAATGGGTGGCCAGCGGCGGGCCGCCCTATGATCTGTGGTCGGCTGACATTCGGCGTTTTGGCCGCCCCCATACCGATACCGATTGGGTGCGCACCCGCACGCTGGAGGCTTATGGCAAGCACTACACCATGGCTTGGCCTTCTGAGGAGCATTCCTCGGGCCGGCCCTGCCGCCGGTCGCCCCTGTATGAAACGCTCAAAGCCTCCGGTGCGGTGTTCGGCGAAAAGCTGGGCTGGGAAAGGCCCAATTGGTTTGCCGTCCCCGGAGAAGAGCCGCGTGATATCTACACGTTCAAGCGCCCCAATTGGCATGACCCCGTGGGCCGCGAACACAACGCGGCGCGGGAGGCGGCGGCGCTCTTTGATCAGACGTCTTTTGCCAAATACGTCCTGAAGGGCCCCGACGCGGAAGGGGCACTGCAATGGATTGCTGCGAACCGCGTGGACCGGCCCGTAGGGTCGATCATCTACACGCAAATGCTCAATGACCGGGGCGGGATCGAGTGCGATCTGACCTGCGTGCGCACGAACGTGGATGAATACTACATCGTCACCGGCACGGGGTATGCCACCCATGATTTCGACTGGATCCGGCGGAACATTCCCAAAGGCATGAACGCGCAATTGGTGGATGTGACATCGTCCAACGCCGTGCTGTCGCTTTTTGGCCCTCGGGCCCGCGATATTCTTGGCCGCATCACTCGCGATGACATCTCCAACACCGCGCACCCATTTGGCCAGGCCCGCCGCATCGGCATCGCTGGCTGTCCGGTTCTTGCCCTGCGGATCACCTATGTGGGCGAACTGGGGTGGGAGCTGCACCTGCCCGTGGAATACGCCCAGACGGTCTACGACGCGCTGCACGCGGCGGGGGCGGAGCATGGCCTGAGCAATGCAGGCTACCGCGCCATTGAAACGCTGCGGCTGGAAAAAGGCTACCGCGCTTGGGCGTCAGATATTGGCCCCGATCATACCCCGGACGAGGCCGGGCTGGGTTGGGCGGTGAAGATGAAATCCGGCCTGCCCTTCAAAGGGCGCGAGGCGGTGGCGGCGCAGCGCGCAGTTGGGGTCAAAAAGATCATGGCCAGTTTTACCACCGCGCCGGATGTGATCCTGTCGGGCCGCGAAACCATCTATCGCAACGGGGAACGCTGTGGCTGGCTCAGTTCGGCCGGGTTCGGCCATACAATCGCGAAATCTATCGGCATGGGGTATGTGCGCAGCGACACAGTGATCGCCCGCGACTATGTCCTTTCTGGAACGTACGAACTGGAGGTCGCCACCACCCGCGTCCCCGCCGAGATTTCGCTCGCGCCTCTCTATGATCCCAAAATGGAAAAGATCAAAACCTGACTGCCTCGGCTTCATCTTGCCAAAGATATTCCCGCCGGAGGCACAGAATCAAAGGGCGCCCAAACCACCGGGCGCCCTCTTACGTTTGGTATGTCTCAGGATCACTCCACCAGCGGCAGAAGCTTGCTGACCGAATCCTTTGCATCGCCATAGAACATCCGCGTGTTCTCTTTGAAGAAAAGCGGGTTTTCGATGCCGGAATAGCCCGTGCCCTGCCCGCGCTTGGATACGAACACCTGCTTGGCCTTCCACACTTCCAGAACCGGCATCCCCGCGATGGGCGAGTTCGGATCATCCTGCGCGGCCGGGTTCACGATGTCGTTGGAGCCGATCACGATCACCACATCCGTGTCCGGGAAATCATCATTGATCTCATCCATCTCCAGCACGATGTCGTAAGGCACCTTGGCCTCCGCCAACAGCACGTTCATATGCCCGGGCAAACGCCCCGCCACGGGGTGGATCGCGAAACGCACAGTCTTACCTTTGGCGCGCATCTTGTTGGTCAGCTCACTCACCGCCTGCTGCGCTTGGGCCACGGCCATGCCGTAGCCTGGCACGATCACCACGGAAGACGCCTCATTCAGGGCTGCCGCAACACCATCGGCGTCAATGGCAATCTGTTCGCCTTCCACCGCCATCTGTTCCCCCTGCGCGCCACCAAAGCCGCCCAGGATCACAGACACGAAACTCCGGTTCATCGCCTTACACATAATGTAGCTCAAGATCGCACCAGAGGAGCCCACAAGCGCCCCCACAACGATCAGCAGATCATTGCCAAGGCTGAACCCAATCGCCGCCGCCGCCCAGCCGGAATAGCTGTTCAGCATCGACACCACGACAGGCATATCCGCGCCTCCGATGCCCATGATCAGGTGGTAGCCAATGAAAAGCGCCAGAAGCGTCAGCAGAACCAGCGTCCAGCTGCCCGAACCGCCCAGATACATGAGCGCCAGAACCAGAGAGGCCGCA
>JBCCAJ010000223.1:0-5209 GCA_039814845.1 Pseudomonadota bacterium
CAATGACAGCACAGACAATGAAAACCGTGGTCAGGCGCTGGCGCTTTACATGATCATGCAGATGACGGGCATCGTGTCGGCGCAGGCCCTGCTGGTGCTGGCCGATCCGGGCGGGTTTATCCTCTTCATCATTCCTTCGGTCTTGATCTCACTCTCCTTCACGCCGATTCTTTTGTCGGTTAGCCCCGTGCCGTCCCATGAAACCGCCAAACCCCTGACCCTGCTGGAGATTTGGCGCGCCTCACCCCTTGGTTGTACGGGCATGTTCCTTCTGGGAGGCATCTTTTCAGCCCAGTTCGGCATGGCGTCTGTCTATGGCACACAAGCCGGGCTGTCGGTGGTTCAAATCTCCACCTTTGTGTCGGCCTTCTTTGTTGGCGCGCTGGTGCTGCAATTCCCCATCGGTTGGATTTCTGACCGCATGGACCGCCGCATCGTCATCATGGCCACATCCGCAACCCTCGGCGCGGCTGCCCTTTTCGGGGCCCTGTTCGGTGGGTCGTTCTGGGCCATCGTACTGGCCGCGCTGATCGTCGGGGGCATGTCGAATCCGCTGTATTCGCTCTTGCTGGCTTATGTGAATGACTACCTCGATCATGACGCTATGGCGGGGGCGGCAGGGGGCATGGTCTTTATCAACGGGCTTGGCGCGGTGTCCGGCCCGCTTGTCATTGGCTGGATCATGTCCGTCCTCGGCGCGCCGGGCTTTTTCATCTTTATCGCCGCATTGGGCGGTGTGCTGGCGGTCTATGCTGCCTACCGCATGACAGTGCGCGCCGCACCGTCGTCTGAGGACACCGACAGCTATGCCATCGTCACCATGTCCTCGTCGCCCGCTGCTGTCACCATCGCTACCGAATACGCCATCGACACCGCTCAGGACGAAGAGACCATGGACGACACCATCCCCGAAATGGGCGAGAATCCGCGCGTCACCTGAACGGGCGGCGCTCACGGAGTATTGCCCCTGTTGCAATATTTTACTGTTCACATACGTGTTTGCATGCTTACCGTTGGGTAAGGTTTTGGGACAAACGATAGGGGAATAGGATATGACCACGCCGCAAGAGGTGTTGGAATTTTGGCTTGATGAGGTCAAGCCGCAAGGATGGTATGCAACCTCCGACACACTGGACGCCACCATACGGGACCGTTTTGGCACCGCATGGGACAGCGCCGCTCAAGGCACCTACGGGCTTTGGCTCACCTATCCCAGCGGCACACTGGCCTACATCATTCTGATGGATCAGTTCCCCCGCAATATGTTCCGCGATGACGGCCGCAGCTTTGAGACAGACCCCCAAGCGCTGGCCGCCGCGAAAATGGCGATCCACCACGGCTGGGACAAGCGCATTGATGAACCTGCGCGACAGTTTTTCTATCTGCCGCTGATGCATTCTGAGAACCTGTGTGATCAGGAACGCTGCATCCGGCTGATGCTGGAACGCATGCCCGTGACCGGGGAAAACAACCTGTTGCACGCCCGTGCGCATCGTGAGGTGATCCGCCAGTTCGGCCGCTTTCCGCATCGCAATGCCGCCCTGTCGCGGATGTGCACGGGGCCCGAACAGCGCTATCTTGATGAAGGCGGTTATGGGGCCACTGTGCGAAGCCTGCAAAAGGCAGACGCGGCATAGGGTAGCTGTTTTTGTGACTCCGTTGAGCTTCGATCGGAAATAGTTTAATATTGAACTATATTGAATCGCGGCACAGCGGAGGCACCCCATGGCAGCCCAAAACTTCGACGTTATCGTAATCGGCGCAGGCCCTGGCGGCTATGTGGGGGCCATTCGTGCCGCACAGCTTGGCCAAAAGGTCTGCGTGGTTGAACGCGAACATATGGGCGGCATCTGCCTCAACTGGGGCTGCATCCCCACCAAGGCCATGTTGCGCAGCGCTGAGGTCTTTCACCTGATGCACCGCGCCAAGGAATTTGGCCTGTCTGCCACCGGCATTGATTACGATCTCGACGCGGTGGTCAAACGGTCCCGTGATGTGTCGAAACAGCTGAACTCAGGCGTCGGCCATTTGCTGAAGAAAAACAAGGTCACCGCCATCATGGGGGAGGCGACGCTGGCTGGCAAAGACAAGGTTACCGTCAAAACCGACAAGGGCAGCGAGGATCTGACGGCCAAGAACATCATCCTCGCCACCGGCGCCCGCGCCCGCGAATTGCCAGGGCTGGAGGCCGATGGCGATCTGGTCTGGACCTACAAACACGCCCTTATGCCGCCGCGCATGCCGAAAAAACTGCTGGTCATCGGGTCAGGCGCCATCGGCATCGAATTCGCCAGTTTCTACAACACGCTGGGCGCGGACACGACGGTGGTTGAGGTGATGGATCGAATCCTGCCGGTCGAAGACGCGGAAATTTCCGCCTTCGCCAAGAAGAGCTTTGAAAAGCAAGGTATGAAAATCATGGAAAAATCCATGGTCAAGCAGCTGGATCGCGGCAAGGGCAAGGTGACCGCGCATATTGAAACCGGCGGCAAGGTCGAAAAGCACGAATTTGACACTGTGATCTCCGCCGTGGGCATCACTGGCAATGTCGAAAACCTCGGGCTGGAAGAGGTCGGCGTGAAGGTTGATCGCGGTCATGTGGTGACCGACCCGATGTGCCGCACAGGCGTCGAAGGTATCTACGCCATCGGTGACATCGCGGGTGCGCCTTGGCTTGCTCACAAGGCCAGCCACGAAGGCGTCATGGTCGCCGAACTGATCGCGGGCAACCACCCTCACGCGGTCGACCCGGCCAGCATCGCGGGCTGCACCTATTGCCATCCGCAGGTGGCTTCCGTCGGCCTGACAGAGGCCAAGGCGAAAGAGCAAGGGATTGCCGTAAAAGTTGGCCGCTTCCCCTTCATCGGCAACGGCAAGGCCATCGCTTTGGGTGAGGCCGAGGGCATGATCAAGACCATATTTGATGCCAAGACGGGTGAACTTCTGGGCGCACATATGGTCGGCGCGGAAGTGACCGAGTTGATCCAGGGCTATGTCGTGGGCCGCCAGTTGGAAACGACCGAGGAAGACCTGATGAACACAGTCTTCCCGCACCCGACGCTCTCTGAGATGATGCATGAAAGCGTCCTCGACGCTTATGATCAGGTCATCCACATGTAAGCCGCTTGCGATCTGAGGCCGGTCACGGCAACACTGCGTCATGGCCAGCCTCAACCGCATCATCATGCAGCGCAAATCCCGCCGGATGCTGCAAAAGCTTGATCTGGCCGGGATGGATGCGGCTGAGATTTCCGGCAAGCATGGCCGCCGGTTTGATTTCAAATCCTACACGGTCTTTCGTTATCCCAAACATGACATCTGCAAGGGGCCGTTTAAGGACGCGCAGGGCGAGGTGCAGCAGTTCGACATCATCCTCGCCAATCAGGTCTGGGAACATCTCGACAGGCCCTACGCCGCCACCCGCCACGTGCTCGAAATGCTTCGCCCCGGCGGGTATTTCTGGATCGCGGTGCCGTTCTTCATTCCCTTCCACGGCGCCCCTATCGACTGTTCCCGCTGGTCGGGGCGGGGGTTGAAGAACCTGCTCATTGAGGCCGGGTTTGAACGCGAAAACGTCAGCTCCTGGCAATGGGGCAATCGCCAAAGCGCCCTGCGCAACCTCGAACCCGACTGGCCGCCCAGCTATGACGCAGAGGTCGATGATCTGACGAATGAGGATGACTTCCCGCTGGTGTCTTGGGCCCTCGGGAAAAGGTCAGAAACCTGAGCCCCGGCGCGGAATCAAGGGCGCAAGCCCGCCGCGCCTTCGCCTGGCCCCACCCAGGGCCTGGCGAAACGACAACTGCGGAGCTTCGCTCGTATAGAGTCCGGGAATCCAACGATAAAGTGTTGCTGTTCGGAAGTCGGGATCGCCAGACCGGGGCCAGGCAAAGACGCTCTGTTTCGACTCAAACCCAAAACCGATAAAATACCGACGCAATACCGACGTTATACCGACATGCCATTTTCACCGGCAGAAACCTGTGAACAACTGACCAATCCTGTCAGTTGTTCACTATCTGTTCACATTTTTATCTTGGAATAAAACCCCACTTCCCCTATCTCCCAGATAAGAGAGTCCGGGGGGCCCATGGCCGAGCTAAAAAACATCGAAGTCCGCGGTGCGCGGGAACATAACCTCAAAGGGATTGACGTCGATATTCCCCGCAATGAGCTTGTGGTCATCACCGGCTTGTCGGGTTCCGGCAAGTCGTCTCTCGCGTTCGATACGATTTACGCCGAAGGACAGCGGCGCTATGTCGAAAGCCTGTCGGCTTATGCCCGCCAATTCCTTGATATGATGGAGAAACCTGACGTCGATCATATCTCCGGCCTCAGCCCTGCCATCTCTATCGAACAGAAAACCACGTCCAAAAATCCCCGCTCCACCGTCGGCACGGTGACGGAGATTTACGACTATATGCGCCTGCTCTTCGCCCGCGTCGGCACGCCTTTCTCGCCCGCCACCGGCCTGCCCATTGAGGCGCAACAGGTCCAAGACATGGTCGATCGCGTCATGACCATGGAAGAGGGCACCCGCGCCTTCCTTCTGGCCCCCATCGTGCGCGACCGTAAAGGTGAATATCGCAAGGAATTCATTGAGTTACGCAAGCAGGGCTTTCAGCGCGTGACGGTCGACGGCGAATTCTACGAACTGGATGACCCACCCACGCTGGACAAGAAATTCCGCCATGACATCGACGTTGTGGTCGACCGTCTGGTGGTCAAAGAGGGTCTTGAGACGCGGCTGGCCGACAGTTTCCGCACTGCCCTCGACCTCGCCGACGGCATCGCCATCCTGGAAACCGCGCCCAAGGAAGGCGATCCCGAGCGCGTCACATTCTCTGAGAATTTTGCCTGCCCCGTCAGTGGCTTCACCATTCCAGAGATTGAACCGCGCCTCTTTTCTTTCAACGCCCCTTTTGGCGCATGCCCCGATTGCGATGGCCTGGGGGTGGAGCTCTATTTTGATGAACGCCTCGTCGTGCCGGATGAGACGCTCAAGATTGCCGATGGCGCGCTGGCCCCCTGGCGGAAAGGCAAGTCACCTTACTTCCTTCAAACGATTGAGGCCATTGCGAAACATTACGAATTTGATCAGAACAGCCGTTGGAAAGACCTCGACGCCCACGTGAAGCAGGTGTTCCTTTATGGCTCCGGCGATGAAGAGATCCCGTTCCGTTATGACGAAGGCGGGCGCGTCTATCAG
>JBCCAJ010000320.1:0-4055 GCA_039814845.1 Pseudomonadota bacterium
CCAGCGCGTCATCCAGGGCGGCAGGATCCGCAATGTCCAACCGCACCGGCAGGGTCACAACCTTCTGCTGAAAATCGCGGGGCAGGCGGACGGCGTCTTTTTCTGTGGTGACCAGTTGCGCGCCCAGTAATTTCGCCTCTGACTCCAGCCGGGTCATCAGCGCGGGGGTGAGGGGTTGGTGATCGTCCAAGGCCTCAGCCCGGACAAGATCGACGCCCAAGGCCCGCAGCGTGGCAAAGAATTTTTCCGGGCGACCGATGCCTGCGAAGGCCAACGCACGTGCGCCGTCCCACTCCATCCCCGTTTTTAAGGGCGCAAAACGGGCGGTGATGTGGGACAGGTGGGCAAATGTCTTCCCCCAGGTTTCTTTGAAACCATTCTGGGCGCTGGGTTCACCGATAGACAAGATCACCTGAGCGCGTTTGAGCCCCGCCGCCACGGGTTCGCGCAACGGCCCGGCAGGGATGCATTTGCCATTGCCGAAACCCGCCACCGCATCAACCACGATGATGGACAGATCCTTGGCCAGAGCGGGGTTCTGAAACCCGTCATCCATGATGAGCATGTCCGCGCCGGCCTGTACCGCCATCCGAGCGGCAGCGGCGCGATCTTGACCAATGATGACACGTCCGAACGCGGCGAGCAAAAGGGGTTCGTCACCCACATCTTCTGCCATGTGGTCCCGGGGGTTGACCTCAACAGGGCCGGTCAGGTGCCCGCCATAACCGCGAGAGATGACAACAGGCGCGCGGCCCTGATCGGTGAAGCGTTGCAGCAGCGCGATCACCACGGGCGTTTTGCCAGTGCCCCCAGCATTCAGGTTGCCCACGCAAATCACCGGCACGGGCGGGCGGTATGTGGGCACGGCCTGCATCCGTCGGGCCGTGGCGCGGGCGTAAAGCGCGCCCAAGGGTGACAAAAGCCGCGCCTTCCAGGACAGGCAATCTGGCGGAGTGGACCAGAAGAGCGGCGCGCGCATCAGGACGCTTTGCGCCGATCCAGCGCATCCTCGATCATGTCTACAATTCGGTCCATCACGCCTGCACTTTGCGTGGCCACGTCCCACGCGGCATGGGCCATGGCCGCCGATTGATCGGCTGGGATGATCCGCTGCACCGCCGCCGCCAGGGTGCTGGCATCGCGCACGATCCGCGCAGCACCCACCTCAGCAAACCGGGAATAGGTTTCCAGATGGTGCCGCACATTGGGGCCATAAAGGATAGCAGATCCATGCGCGGCGGGTTCGTTGGGATCACTTCCATGGGTGCCTTGCCGCAGGGACGATCCCATAAAACTGATGGGTGCCACACGATACCAAAGCCCCAGATCGCCTACATCATCGCTGAGGATCACTTGCGTGGTTTCATCGGGTTCCTCCCCCGCGGACCAGTCAACAAAACGCAGGCTGGCGGCCTCCAACGCCTCTTTGGCGAATGTTGCATCTTGAGGGTCTGCAAGAGCGAGGATCAGAACCATGCGATGGGACAGGCGGGTGATATCCTGATGGGCGGTGAGGATGGTCGCAATCTCCTCCCGCGTGAGATGGGCTGAAAGCCAGACGGGCCGCCCCAAAAGCAGCTTGGCCAGCAGATCCCGTTCTTCGTTATTGCAGCGCATCGGGCGGGAACCCTGCCACAACGGCCCGCCGACCGACACCCGATCAGCAGGCACGCCCATCCGGCTGCGCAAGAGATGTTCGGTCGCGGTATCGCGCGTCATGATTGCTTCAAACAGCCGGAACGCGGCCCGCTGCCCATTGGGCAACCAGCGCCAGCCCAGCCCCGTCAAGCGTTTGTCCATCGCGTCCACAAGGTAAAGCGGCACCTTGTCTTTATGGGCTTGAGTCAGAAGAACCGGGCGCACATCGCCAGCCGTCCAGACGCAGATATCGGGCGACCAGTGTTTCAGAAAGGCGCGTGCGGCGCTTCCATTCTCGCCGGGTAAATCTGCGTGGTGAAGATTGCCACCGGCCTTGCCGGGGGCGGGCCGGGCCTCGGGTGTGGTGATCAGGAAATTGAGGTTCGGACGACCTTGCATAAGGCGGTCGGCCAGACGATGGGCAATATCGACATGCGCGGCATCAGAGGCATGGCACCAGACAAGTTCGCCTTCGGGGTGGCGATGGGGCGTCGGGTTTTGCCTCCCTTGGTTTGCCACGTCCGACACACCGTTGCCTTAACCCAACTCTTCGGTGGGTGAACCCGCAGCTTGTTCATCGCGAAGACGGTGGATATGGGCGATGAAGTAGCGCATGTTGGCGTTGTCGACGGTGCGCTGTGCCTCCCCCTTCCAGGCGTTATAGGCGGTCTCATAGTCGGGGAAGATGCCGACGATATGCAGGTCATCGACATTCTTGAAGACATTGCGACTGACATCCTGAAGCTCGCCGCCGAAGACGAGGTGAAGGCGTTGAACCATGGTGGTTTTCCTTGAAACTGAAGCGAAATAGGCCCGGGTGATAGCCTATTGGATTGCGGGGCAGGGTCAAGTCGTGCCGGGCTTGACGCACGCCTGGAAAGCGGTCAGGCAAGGTGAATGTTTGGACAAAACTTTTCGAAAGTAGACTTCGGTGCCCGGCGCGGAATTAAAGACCCCACCCAGGGCGTGCCGAAATGGCGACTGCGGCCTGTCGCCCGAGTGTTGTCCGAGACCCCAGAAACAAAACGCTGCTGTTCAAAGGTCAGGATTGCCAGACCGGGGCCTGCCGAACACGCTGTGTTCGTAAGCAGTGGGGCAAGTCTGACATGAGACCCTTCCTGATCCTGCAACTGCGGCCCGAATCTGAGGCCTCTGATAGCGAGTTCGAGGCGATTTTGCGCAAAGGCGGGTTGGAAGACAGAACCGTGCATCGGGTCCGGCTTGATCAAGAGAACCTCGCGCCTGATCTGTCGCTGGATGACTATTCCGGCGTGATTGTTGGCGGCGGCCCGGGCTGTGTGAGCGATGCGCCGGAAGAGAAATCAGACGTCGAAGCCCGGATCGAGGCGCAGGTGCTGTCGCTGATGCCCGCCGTGACAGAGACCGATAAGCCCTTCCTTGGCTGCTGCTATGGCATCGGCATTCTGGGCAAGCATCTGGATGGGGATGTCAGTAAACGCGCCTACGGCGAACCGGTGGGCACCTCGGACTGTGAGGTGACGGCCGAAGGGAAGAATGATCCGCTGCTGGATGGCGTGCCGACGGCATTTTCGGCTTTTGTCGGCCATAAGGAGGCGCTGCAATCCCTGCCGGAAGGTTGCCGCCATCTGGTTCGGTCGGACGCTTGTCCGTTCCAGATGTTCAAATACCGTGAAAATGTCTATGCCACGCAGTTCCACCCTGAGGCCGACGCGGATGGGTTCGAAACTCGCATCCGCATCTACTGCGAAAAAGGCTATTTCCCGCCCGAGGATGCCGATCATCTGATTGCGATGTGCCGTGCCGCAGATGTCTTCGCGCCGGAGATGGTCTTGAGAAATTTCGTGGCGCGATACGGCGATGCATAACCGCCGCCTGACTCATCGGGATTGATCTTGCTGCCGAAACAAGGCGGCCATTTCTCGTACCCAGCCATTCGCGGTTGGCGCCGAGGCCGCAGACAGCGCGTGGCCCTGCGCTCAGGATTTGAGTATTTTTAGTTCAAAAGAAATCAAAAATATGCTTGTTTTTGGCCAGAAAGACCCCCGCCAGTGGCAAGGATCTTTTGGGCCGTTGGCAGGATCGGGGTCACTGAATCTTGCTTTGTTTATATGGGCTTTTTTTGGGGGGGCTGCGCGCTTGGGGGGTGCGTTGTGCCTCAATTGCAGTAAAACTGGATGACCTCCGAAAGACGTCTCGTTCTTGAACGGCCGATCATGCCGACATTTCTGATAAGTGCATGCCACCCGGCGACACCGCACCCGATCGGCCGAAATCCTGTTTGTGAGGCGCGCTCTAACAGGGGGGGCCGTAGCCCAGAGCGCGTCATGAGTTGGATCGCACGGCATTAAAACCGCCGCACCCGCGGGATTGAAGACAACGATTTCCTCCGCCATGTCGGGCATACGGAACATGGTAAACCCATATCCCCTGAAAAG
>JBCCAJ010000238.1:0-4949 GCA_039814845.1 Pseudomonadota bacterium
GCCCCAGCCAAGTCTTCACCGCCGGTTCCAGATCCATCGTGAAGCTTTTGGCACCGGGCAAAAGCGGCATGCGGGCAAAGCGGTATTGCATATCCTCTGACATGCGGAAGCGAGCGGGGTAGCCTTGCGCCTCTAATCGGTCGAAATGCGCCAAAAGATGCGGGGGTGTTTCGCCTTCCTCGATGCCTGTGATCGTCGGGTCATCGGTGAAGGACCGGCAGAGCCCAGGGTGATTGCCGCCGCAATGATAGCATTCGCGGTTGTTTTCCCAGACCAGTTTCCAATTGCCCTGCTCAACGATTGAGGACTCGTAGGCGACCTTGGCATCTGACAGGTCATGCACCGCCAGATAGGGCCAGGCCATCTCTGCAAAGGCATCAAAATCGGGCGCGACCTCGGCCAGGCAGATATAGATCAGGCCCTGCATGTCGCGGCAATGCACGGTCTTCAACCCATGCTGTGACGGATCGAAATCCGGCCCCATGTCCCGCGCGCGCGCCAGCGAGCCATCCAGCTCATAAGTCCAGTGGTGGTAGGGGCAGACGATCTTGGCATTGCGGCCCTTGGCGGCTTTGCACAGCACCGATCCACGATGGCGGCAGGAATTGTGGAAGGCCCGGATCACGCCGTCGCGGCCGCGCACGATGATAACGCCGTAACTGCCCACCTGATGTGTGATGTAGCTGCCGCCCTTGGGCAGTTCGCAACTGGGCGCGACAAACAGCCATTCCCGGTAAAAGACCGCCTCCATATCCTGCTCAAAGACATGATCATCGGTGTAAAATGCCTGCTCCAGTCCATAGCCCGGCCTGCGCCGCGCCAACATGTCGGTGATGGGTTGCGTGTACATATTTGGCCTCCTGCCGCGCCCCGCGGCCTTTGAGGCGGATGACACATGAGGACGCACGAGCAGGGCTTTGAGGCGGCCAGGCTCGCAAACGCGCCCGCACCGCCACCCGCGGTTTGACGTTGTTGCAAGGCTGGTTTCCGGACTTCGGCGCTGGCCCTGGGGCCAAGGCGCGACACCTTCCCGGGGTCCTCCACCCCAGTGGTGATTGTCGCGCCCTTTGCAACGCCGTTACCGTTGCGGGGGCAGTGCCGGAGTTTCACCGGCTTCCCAATTCTCCGCCCTCGGGGATGTCCCTCGGGCGGCACCTTACATGGCAACCGCTACCAGATTCGCATCGTGGCAATGCGACGGGTTTGCGACATGGCGCCTTCTGAAAAAGACATCCGCTCTTTTGCAGCAAAGGGAGGCCCGCCCGCCGCGGGATTGCGCTTATCCTGATGCGCTTGTGGGTGTATGAAGTGGCAACACAAGCTAGAGGGAGGGCACCATGGGTCTGGAAGATGCAGAGAATGAGGTCGATCTGGCCTTTGACGGGTCGAAGCGAAAAGGACTGGCCTATGAAAGCGCCTTCGGTGGGGCAACGTCCTTTTTGCGCCGCCGCTATACCAAGGATCTGAGCGGCGTCGATATTGCCGTCACCGGCGTGCCCTTTGATCAGGCCGTCACCAACCGCACCGGCACCCGCATGGGTCCCCGCGCGATACGGGAGGCCAGCACGCTACAACCTTTCGATCCGCCCTATGGTTGGGATGACATGAGCCCCTTGGAGGAGTTCGACATCATCGACTACGGCGATCTGGCGTATGATTATGCCAAGGTGGCTGATTTCCCGGATCGTCTGACCGACCACATCCGCACCATTCTGGCGGGCGGCGCGGCCTCCATCACGTTGGGCGGGGATCATTACATCAGCTTTCCCATTCTCAAGGCCTATGCGGAGAAATACGGGCCTATTTCACTTGTTCAGGTGGATGCCCATACCGACACTTGGCCCGACGATGACATGGACCGCATTGATCACGGCACGATGTTTTACAAGGCTGTGAAGATGGGTCTGATTGATGTGAAGACCTCTGCTCAGGTCGGGATTCGCACGCATAATGCGGATACACTGGGGATCACCATTATCGACGCCCGAGAAGTGCATGAAAGCGGCCCTGCGGCTGTGGCGGCGAAGGTGCGCGGGATCGTGGGGGACAATCCGGTTTACCTCAGCTTCGACATTGATGGGCTCGATCCAGGCTTTGCGCCAGGGACGGGGACGCCGGTTTGGGGCGGTCTCAGTTCCGGGCAGGCGGCGATTTTTCTGCGGGACTTGGCGGGGATCAACATGGTTGGCGGGGATATCGTGGAAGTCAGCCCGTCTTACGATCCGACAGGGGCCACGGCGGTGGCGGCGGCGCATGTGGGGATGGAACTGCTCTGTTTGTGGGGCTGGACGCGGCGGAAGACTTAAGTGCTAACAGAGCGCCTTCGGTTGGCCCCGGTCTAGCGATCCCGGCCTTGGTTCAGCAGTACTTTATCCATGGGTTCCCGGACTCCATTCGAGCGATGCTCTGCAATGGCCATTTCGCCAGGCCCTTGGGGGGCCAGCCGAAGGCGCGGCGGACTACGTCCTTGATTCCGCGCCAAGACGCATCACGTACCACAAAGATGTAAAACAAAGACTTCGAACCATGCGCATGACTCTGATCCTCCTTCTCGCGGCCCTCATTGGCGTTGGCCTCTATGTCCGCCTTGCCCCGACCGATCCCACTGAATGGCACGCCATGCCCGGCGAGATGGGCAATGAAGACATGAATGACGGGGCGAAGCGGGTGGTGGCGGCCGGTGACGGCGCGCTCGCGCGGCTGCATGCCATTGTGCTGTCCACACCGCGCACAGAGGTTCTTGCCGGTTCAGTGGAAGACGGGATGATCACCTATGTCACCCGTAGCCGCGTGTTCGGCTTTCCGGATTACACCACCGTCAGCCAAGAAGGCGCAGATATCAAAATCCTCGCCCGGCTGCGATACGGCGCGTACGATCTGGGCGTTAACGCCGCCCGGGTCGATGCATGGATTGCAGAGCTAACCGGATCAGGAGGTTAGGCAGCCATTGCTCACTTCCCGCCACATCGGGTTGTTAAGCGACATCTGGCATTGCGCGGTGAAGGATCGGCCTCCGACCGTGAGACAGATCAACTCCCCCAGTTCCACCCGTTCCCCGGTGGAGTTGGTGCAATAGCAGTCAACAGATTTGGCTTGCGCGCCGAGCGGCGCGGCAACCAGCATAAAAGATAACAAAACAGCACGTGTCATTCGCCAAGTGTAGCAAATCTCGGCCTCTTGACCAAGCCCCCTGAAATTGGGACACCCGGGCCCATGGTGCCCTTGGACAAACTCAGCGAAATCACCCGCCGTTTCGAATTTATTGAGGCGCAAATGGCGGAAGGCGGCGGTGACATCGCCCAGCTGGGCCGTGAATATGCCGAATTGCGCCCGGTGGTGGAGGAAATCCGCGCCTACACGCAGGCTTTGGATGATCTGCAAGCCGCTGAAGCGATGCTCGATGACCCGGAGATGCGAGAGCTGGCCGAGGAGGAGCGCGCCGGGATAACTGAGCGTTTGCCGGATATGGAAGCCGCGCTGCAACTGGCGCTTTTGCCCAAGGACGCAGCCGATGGCCGCCCCGCCATCTTGGAGATCCGCCCCGGCACGGGGGGAGAGGAGGCAGCCCTTTTTGCCGGTGATCTTTTGCGCATGTATCAACGCTACTCCGAGACGCGGGGTTGGCGGTTTGAAATCATCGAAGAAAGCGCCACGGAACTGGGTGGCATAAAGGAAGTGGTGGCGGCAATCAGAGGCGATGCTGTCTTCGCCCGGATGAAATTCGAAAGCGGTGTGCATCGGGTTCAACGCGTGCCAGAGACGGAAAGTGGCGGGCGCATCCATACCTCTGCCGCCACCGTGGCCGTACTGCCAGAGGCCGAGGATGTGGATATTCAAATCGACACAAATGACTTGCGGATCGACACGATGCGGGCCTCGGGCGCAGGTGGGCAGCATGTGAACACCACTGACAGTGCCGTGCGCATCACCCATATTCCCACCGGGCTGGTGGTGACGTCGTCAGAGAAATCCCAGCACCGCAATCGGGAGATCGCGATGCAGGTGCTCAAGACGCGTCTGTATGACCTCGAACGCCAGCGCGCCCATGATGAACGGTCCGAGACGCGCGCGGCGCAGGTTGGATCGGGCGACAGATCCGAGCGTATTCGCACCTACAATTTCCCCCAAGGGCGCATGACCGATCATCGCATCGGGCTCACGCTTTACAAGTTGGACGCCATCGTCGGCGGTGACCTTGATGAGTTGATAGACGCGCTGATTTCTGATGCTCAGGCCACGCTCCTGGCGGAGATGGAGGGGTGAGCCGCCCCATCGGCGAGGCGCTGAATGACTTGCGTGGGCGCCTGACTGCCGCGGGCATTGAAAACCCCGCACGTGAGGCACGTCTCATCCTGGCGGCGGCGTTGAGGGTCGGGCAGGATCGGGTGAGCCTCATGCAGCCTGACCCTCTGTCCGAGAGCGCCGAAGATCAGCTGGCACATATGGCCGCGCGACGCTGCGGGCGCGAACCGCTTTCGCATATTCTGGGGCTTAGGGCCTTTTACGAACACGAGTTTCGCGTGACCGGCGATGTGCTGGACCCGCGACCCGAGACAGAAGTTCTCGTGCGTGCGGCCCTTGCCGTGCCCTTTGACCGGGTGCTGGATCTGGGCACGGGGTCGGGTTGCATCCTTTTGTCCGTTCTGGCCGCGCGCGCGGGGGCACAGGGTTTGGGTACGGATCTGTCTGAGGCTGCGTTGAACGTGGCCAAGCAGAATGCGGCATCACTTGGCCTGACAGATCGCGTTGACTTCACGATCTCTGACTGGTTTTCCCGGATATCGGACCGCTTTGACCTGATTGTATCTAATCCGCCTTACATTCCGGCCGCTGACATGGCCGCGCTGGACGCTGAACTGGCGTTTGAGCCGCGTATGGCGCTGACCGATGAAGCCGACGGTTTGGCGGCCTACCGAGTGATCGCGGCTGAGGCGCGAGAGTACCTGGTA
>JBCCAJ010000087.1:0-8684 GCA_039814845.1 Pseudomonadota bacterium
CCTGATCGGCCTTGGGCGACAGCCCCGCGCCGCCCAGCGCATTCGCGTGGCTTTCTGGGATGATCCCCTTGGCCTTATAGGTGGTAACAACCGGTATACCCAGATCAGCGGCGCGGCGCACCACGTCTTCGGCCTGTTCGGTCACTGCATCAACACCTGCCACGATGATAGGCCGCTCAGCGCGGGCCAGCGCCTCTCGCGCAGTGTCAAAATCAGGACCTGTGGGTGCCGCTGGCAGGGCGGGTTTGCGCAGGACGCCGGTTTCCTGGGCCTCCGCGTCCGCCACGGAAATCGGCACGTCGATGTGAACCGGTCCGGGGCGGCCTTCCATTGCGATCGTCACGGCCTTGTCCGCGATCACGCCAGCGGCCTGGGCATTCAGCGTGAATGTTGCTTTGGTTATGGGCCGGAACACCTGCGGCTGGTCAAGGACCTGATGGGTATAGGTCTCCGCTTTATGGGCATCCACGCAGCCCGTCAGAACGATCATCGGCACGCGATCCTGGCGGGCGTTTTCCACGACGTTGATGCCGTTCAAGGCGCCCGGGCCCACAGTCGCCAGCAAGATACCCGGCGCGCCGGTGCGGTGATAGGTGCCCTCGGCCATGAAGCCCGCCGCATTTTCATGTTTGCAGAGAACGAATGTGATCCCGGCCTTGTCCAGCGCGTCCATGAGGGTCAGAACCTCACCGCCCGGCATACCAAAGGCCCAGCGGCATCCGGCTTCATAGAGGCGTCTGGCGACGACGTCGGCTGCGCGCATAGGAATGTCCTTTCCTTGGGTCTTAATGTTGAAATGGCGCATTGGGCGGAGTTGCGCAAGACACCATGGGGTGATCTGTTCTACAAAGCTCGCTGGCGCGGAACAAAGGGCTTTCGCCCGCCGCACCTTCACCAGACGGGGGCCAGACAAAAGCGCTCTGTTTGTCTGCGGATGCATATGGCCAAGAATTGTCTGGACTCCATCCCTCAAGATATTGCCTCATCCCAACACACCAGCGACTGGAAGCCCCATGCCCGACATCGTGATCCTCAACGGCAAGCTCCTGACCATGGCCGGTCCGGATGCCGAGGCTTTGGCAATCACCCGTGGTCGGATTGAGGCCGTTGGGACCACCTCAGAAATCCGTGACATCGCCGGCGATGCGCGCATCATCGACGCGGGCGGTTGCACCGTCCTGCCAGGCTTCATCGACAGCCATGTACACCTATTCACTGGGTCGGCGGAACTGGATTACCTCAACCTCATGGATGTGAAGGGCGAAGACGCGCTGACCCGAGCTGTGCGCGCCTATTCCAAAACCCGGCCCGATGATGCGCTGCTTTTCGCGACATGCATTGACTATCACGTCATCGAAGGCCGTGCCGCCACGCGCCACGATTTGGACCGCGTGATGCCCGATCGCCCCTTCGCCGCGATGGCCGCCGATCACCACACCGTCTGGGCCAATACCGCCGCCTTGGAGATGGTAGCCCTGCTACACGGCGCGGATACGCCTGAGGGCACGGAGGTGGTTATTGCCGCCGATGGCACCGCCCATGGGGAACTGCGTGAGTTCGGTGCCTACGGCCCGGTGATGGCACTGACACCGCTGGGCGGCCGTGATCTGGAAGGCTTGGTGACGGGCAGCGATCCCAGCGCAACGGCAGCAGACCGCGCCGTCGATAAGGACGTGATTGCCAAGGGGCTGAAACATTGCGCATCCCACGGGATCACGGGGCTGCACCTGATGGATGGGAATTTCTATCAGGGCGAACTGCTGTCGGAACTGGATACCGATGGGCGGCTTCTATGCCGGTCCGAGGTGCCCATGCATCTCAAAAACACCGACCCCATCGACCGGCTTGACGAGGCCAAGGAAATGAGATCGCGGTTCAACACAGATATGGTGTGGTCGGGCCGCGTGAAGATGTTCATGGACGGGGTGATCGATAGCTACACTGCCTTTATGCTGGAGCCTTACCCCAATTCCGACACCCGTTCAGAGGCATTGTTCCCCCCTGATCACTTCGCCGAGGTCTGCCGCCGCGTGGATGGCTGGGGGATGCAAATCGCCGTTCACGCCATTGGCGATGCTGCGGTGCGCGCCACGCTGGATGGGTATGAGGCTGCACGCGCCGCGAATGGTGTGCGCGATAGCCGTCACCGGATTGAACATATCGAACTGCTGCATGCCGACGATTTGGCGCGGCTGAAACCTTTGGGCGTAGTGGCCTCTGTCCAACCGCTCCATTCCCCATCGGGGGGCATGTTCCCGCCCTACCCGCCCGATGTGATGGTCCGTGCGGAACAGATCCCGCTGGCCTTCGCCACCAAAGCGATCCGCGACACCGGCACACCGGTATGTTTTTCCACCGATTGGCCTGTGGTGCCGGTGGATGTGATGCCGTCGGTGAAAGGCGCGGTGTATCGCCCCGATCTGCCAGAGCTTTGGGGCGACCAGACCTCGACCCTGCGGGAGACGCTGGAAAGCTACACTGCGCTAAATGCCTGGGTTGAATTCAATGAGCAGCACAAGGGTAAGCTTGCCCCGGGGATGCTGGCCGATGTTGTGGTGATGGATCACGACCTGGAAGCGCTGGCCCCGGTGGATCTGGACAAAGCCCGCGCAGCCGTGACCCTGATGGGCGGGCGGGTAACATGGGAAGCCTAATGAAAAGCTACAAAAATTCAGACCCCCGCCCGCCGATCATGGAAGGCACGCCCCCGCCACCCGAATGGCGCCTGCCGATGATGGACTGGGATCGCGCGCCTTGGAACCGCTGGGCGTTCCAGCATGTACGGGAAATCCTGCCGACCAGCCCGGTGCGTGCCTCTGCCACGCCCTCAGAGTTGCCAGAGGCCTTGGAACCCATTGAAGGGATTACCTTTGACGCACCGGGCGGCGAGACGACCGTGGCCCAATGGATCGACGATGACTATACCGATGGCCTGCTGGTGATGCTGGATGGCAAAATCATCCATGAAAGTTACTGGAACGGGATGACGCGTGGGTCGGTCCACCTATGCCAGTCGGTGTCAAAATCCATCACGGCGACCACCGCATCGACGCTCTTTGCCGAAGGGTTGCTGGACCCAGACGCGCCGGTGACAGAGGCCTTGCCGGAACTTGAAGAGACCGCTTGGAAAGGATCCACGCTGCAGCAGATCATGGATATGGCCTCGGGCGTGAAATACGACGAGACGGATTACTTCAATCGCGCCAGCGACGTGGGTAAAACCGATGTGGCGGCAGGCTGGAAACCGATCCCGGAAGGATATGAAGGCGAGAACTGGCCGTTCTGCATCCACGACCAGATCATGACCATGACCGAGCGCGATGCCGAACATGGCGCGCGCTTTGAATACCGATCCATTGAAACCGACGTGCTGGCGCACGCGATGGAACGCGTCACGGGCAAGCGCCTGCCACAGCTTGTTTCAGAACGCCTTTGGCACCCTTTGGGCGCGGAAACAGAGGCCTATTTCACGGTTGATCCCTCTGGCTATGCGCTGGCCTGCGGCGGGTTCAATGCCAGCCTGCGCGACCTCGCCCGGGTTGGGCTGGCCTATCTCTATGACGGGCAGGTCGAGGGGCGGCAAGTGATCCCGAAGGCGTGGATAGGGGATGTGCGGACCGGGGCCCATGGGATGTTCAACGACTACGGGCGGGAGCACTTTCAAAACGGGCGATATCGCAATCAGTTCTGGATCGAGGATGCAGACCAAATGGGGCACTATTGCCTCGGCATCTTCGGACAGATTGTCTATGTCTCCCCCGAACGGGGTATGGTGGCGGTGAAGCTATCCACTTGGCCTGAGGCGGTGAACAATGACCATCACGCCGCCTGCGTCGCAGCCTTTCACGCCATCGCCCGTGCCTTTGGGCGCGACACCTAAGGACATCACCATGACAATGCTCCGCTGCATCTCTCCTATTGACGGATCAGTCTATGCCGAACGGGACACGCTGCCCCTTGAGGCCGCCCGCGCGGAGGTGGCACGGCTGCGAGACGCACAAGAGGCCTGGGCCGCACGACCGTTGCAAAACCGCGTCGAACTGGTCATGGCAGGCGTAAAAGCAGTGGGCGCGATGAATGATGAGGTCGTGCCGGAGCTTGCTAATATGATGGGCCGCCCCATCCGCTATGGCGGGGAATTCGGCGGGTTCGACGAACGCGCCAGCCATATGGCCGCGATAGCGGAAGACGCTCTGGCCGATATCGAAATGAGCGAGGATGCCACTTTCAAACGCTATATCCGCCGGGTGCCGCAGGGGGTCGTGTTCGTCGTGGCGCCCTGGAACTATCCCTATATGACGGCGATCAACACCGTTGCGCCTGCGTTGATTGCGGGCAATGTCGTGGCTTTGAAACATGCCACCCAGACGCTTTTGGTCGGCGAACGGATGGCTCGGGCCTTTCATAGCGCAGGCGTGCCGGAGGATGTCTTTACCAATCTCTTTCTGGATCATGACACCACCGCCGCCCTGATCGCCGAGGGCGCGTTCAATTTCGTCAATTTCACCGGTTCAGTCGGCGGCGGCCGCGCAATGGAACGGGCCGCGGCGGGTACCTTCACCGGTCTGGGGTTGGAGTTGGGCGGCAAGGATCCCGGCTATGTCATGGAGGACGCCGATTTGGACGCAGCAGTCGACACTCTCATCGACGGGGCAATGTTCAATTCCGGGCAGTGCTGTTGTGGGATTGAACGGATTTATGTGCATGAGGGACTGTTCCAGCCCTTTGTCGAAAAGGCTGTGGAGATCGTGAAAGGTTATAAGCTTGGCAACCCACTGGACCCCGGTACAACGCTTGGCCCCATGGCCCATGTGCGGTTTGCAGAGGAGGTGCGCGCGCAAGTGAGCGAGGCGCTGGCCGATGGCGCCACCGGGCATCTTGAGACATTCGCCGAGGATGATGGCGGTGCTTACCTGTCCCCGCAGATCCTGACTAATGTGACCCACGATATGCGTGTGATGCGCGACGAAAGCTTTGGTCCTGTCGTAGGGATCATGTCTGTTTCCGGGGATGATGACGCTGTCGCATTGATGAATGACAGCGCCTTCGGCTTGACGGCCAGTCTTTGGACGCAGGATGTCGACCGCGCCGCCGCCATTGGCAACCGGATCGAGACCGGCACCGTCTTCATGAACCGCGCCGATTATCTGGATCCGGGCCTTTGCTGGACCGGGTGCAAACAAACCGGGCGGGGTGGCGGGTTGTCGGTGATCGGCTACCATAACCTGACCCGGCCGAAATCCTTCCACCTCAAGAAAGTCACGTCATGATCCCCACCGGAAACTGGTCTTACCCCACCGCCGTTAAGTTCGGCCCCGGCCGCATTGCCGACTTGCCCGCCGCTTGTGCGGAGGCCGGCATGGAACGACCAATGCTGATCACCGATCGCGGCTTGGCGGAACTGCCCGTGACGGCCAAGGCGCTGGATATCATGGAGGCCGCGGGTTTTGGCCGAGCGGTGTTTGCGGATGTGGACCCCAACCCCAATGAGGTCAATCTGGCGGCCGGGATTGAAGCCTATAAGGCGGGCGGTCATGACGGCGTTGTGGCCTTTGGCGGTGGGTCTGGCCTTGATCTGGCCAAGATGGTGGCGTTCATGCATGGCCAGACCCGACCCGTTTGGGATTTTGAGGATATCGGCGATTGGTGGACGCGGGCCGATGCGGATGTGATCCACCCCATCGTGGCCGTGCCCACCACGGCAGGTACCGGGTCAGAGGTGGGACGCGCCAGCGTGATCACCAATTCCGAGACCCATGTGAAGAAGATCATCTTCCACCCCAAAGTTCTGCCCGCCGTGGTGATCTGCGATCCGGCACTGACGGTTGGCATGCCTGAATTCATTACCGCGGGCACCGGTTTGGACGCCTTTGCCCACTGCGTGGAGGCGTTCTCCTCCCCCCACTATCACCCGATGAGCCAAGGCATCGCGCTGGAAGGCATGCGGCTGGTGATCGAAAACCTGCCCCGCGCCTATGCCACACCGGATGATTTGGAGGCGCGGATGAACATGATGTCTGCGGCCCTGATGGGGGCGACCGCGTTCCAAAAAGGTCTTGGCGCGATCCACGCGATGAGCCACCCGGTGGGTGCGGTTTTTAACACCCATCATGGGACGACGAATGCCGTCTGCATGCCCGCCGTGCTGAAATTGAACGCGCCTGAGATTGCCGCGCGGTTCGACACAGCGGCGGGATATCTGGGCGTTGAAGGCGGCTTCGCCGGGTTTTGCAAATTCGTACAGGGCTTCAATGATGGGTTTGCTATCCCGCGCAAGCTTTCGGATTTGGGCGTGACAGAGGACCGGGTAGATGATCTGGTCGCGATGGCGCTAACGGATCCATCTTGTGGCGGAAACCCAATGACTTTGACCCAAGAAAACCTTCGCAGACTATTCGAAGCGGTGCTGTAGGGCCACGCATTCTTTAAAAGAATGCGGCCGAAGTCTTTGAAAGACTTCGCAACAGCACCCCCTAGAAACGACCCATACTCTGTCGTAAATCAGCGCGACGCAGGCGGGAAACCTGTCACCCTACAGCCTTTCCAACTTGTCGGACGGCCCATGGCGCAGATTTCTTCTCCGCAAGACGACACCGAAGAACGGCCCTTTGTAGGGATCGCCTTCCTGCTGGCCGCAACCACGATATTTCCGCTGCAAGACGTGATCATCAAATTCCTCTCTGATGCCTATGCCGTGCATCAGGTGGTGTTCATTCGAAGCCTTTTTGCCCTGCCTCTGGTCGTCGTTATCGCCCGGTTCGAAGGGCAGTTCTTGCCGCTCAAGATCGGATCCTGGCGCTTGCAACTGACCCGTTCTCTGGCGGCGTTCACCTCCTACACCTGCTACTACCTCGCGCTGTCTTCCATCGGGCTGGCCGAGGCGGTGGCCATTGCATTTTCCACACCTATCTTCGTCACGCTGCTGGCGATGGCTTTCCTTAAGGAAAAGATCGGCGTCTTCCGCGTTCTTGCGATTTTACTTGGGCTCGCAGGGGTGCTGGTGATCGTGCAGCCAGGGATGGGCGTCTTCCAACCAGCGGCTGTCTTCGCCCTTATGGCGGCCGTTTTCTATGCCGTCTCCATCATCGCCACCCGCAAATTGGGCCGCACCACCAATGGGACCACGATGACGGTGATCACGGTCGTGACCTATATCATCGGAGGCGGGCTCGTGGGCATCTTCTTCGCACTCTCACCCATCGCATCACCCCATCCCAGCCTCGATTTCCTGTTCCGCGAATGGAACAGCCCCACGTCCTTTGATTGGCTTCTTCTGGCCATCATCGGGTGCACCGCAGCGACCGGATTTTTCTGCCTCGCACAGGCCTACCGATTGGCAGAGGCCAGCGTTGTGACACCGTTTGAATACACGGCGATGCCCTGGGCCGTGCTTTGGGGCTGGGTATTTTTCTCTGATCTGCCGGACGCAGCCACGTGGATTGGGCTTTCGATGATCATCGCGGCCGGGCTTCTGATCGTCTTCCGCGAAACCGTGCAGAACCGCCGCGTGGTGCTGCGCAAGGGCCTGGGCGTCTTCCGCCAGCGATAAAAGCTTCGTGAGGCCCGCTCTTTGGGGGCATGAATTACACTGGGAAAATGTGCTAAGCTCCCTAAATACATCATCATGTTGGTCAAAGGCATCATATCCGCCCTCGTACTGGGCCTTGCGGTTTCGCCCTCTTGGGCGGAGGCGAGCGATGAGATGACCCTAATCGTGAACCGAGATCACGATTCGGCCAGCTATTATCTGTCGATGCCCGCCGACCTGATTGAGCCGGTTCTGGCCTCTGATCCCACGCTTCTGTTCAGTGACAATGGCCGTGTGCCGATCGAGTCATTCCGCCAAATCGGAAGTTTTGATCTGGCCGATGATATTTTTGAGAACATAACCGGCAGCCAGGGGGGCAGCGACTTTGCCTTTGAAGCGATGTCGATGATGGTGCACCCCACGGACACGCCCCTGCCCTTCGCAGCGCCTTGGGATGCCTACACGGCCATCGCCGTTTGCACCGTTCAGTACGACCCCGATCAACTGGTGCCCGGGCTGTTACAGACCTACTACGGCGGCTTCACGGACCAGATTTCCGGTGACGCGCCGCTGGCGTTGCATTTCCCACAGACGGGGCGCGATGCGTTGGAGATTGTGGTTCACCGTTATGAGGACGGGAGGCTGCTAGGCACGGATGTGCAAGTGCTTGACGATGGTGGTAGTCTTGTGATTGAGACGGGCGATGAAGGCTGGGTGCAATCGGTCGGCCAGTGGCTGGGGCTGTTGTAACACTGCGTTTGCCAAGGCAGTTCTGCCGTTCAAAAAATTCGCACGAAAACTGTCATTTTGCCATTGCGGAACCTGCGGGACAGTCCTAAAACGCAGATCTACTTGGCGCGGGATGGAGCAGTCTGGTAGCTCGTCAGGCTCATAACCTGAAGGTCGCAGGTTCAAATCCTGCTCCCGCAACCAAAGTAGATTTCACCAGAAAGTCGGACAGGGCGCTGGCGCATCACTGCGCTTGTTTGTCGCCGAGTCCGCGTGTCAGGCGCATGACGGTTAGGTGGAGCAGCACGGAAAACACCCCCAAGGTCAGCAGCGCGGCAAACATCAGGTCCGTTTTGGCGCGGCCATTGGCCAGCAGCATCAGGTACCCCAACCCCCGCGACGCCCCGACCCATTCGCCAATCACCGC
>JBCCAJ010000423.1:0-2886 GCA_039814845.1 Pseudomonadota bacterium
CTGCAGACGGTCGATTTCTACACCAGCCATGAAAGCCTTCTTCTGGAATACGAAGAGGCGTTGACGCGGCTTGACAGCACCTCGGGCAAGTGGCTTGCGGGCTCGGGTCATATGATCTGGATCGGCGATCGCACGCGGCAACCCGATGGGGCCCATGTGGAATTTGCGCGCGGCGTGCAGAACCCTATTGGGCTAAAATGCGGGCCGAGCATGGAGCCGGATGACCTCAAGCAATTGATGGCCACGCTGAACCCCGAAAACGAGGCCGGGCGTTTGACCCTGATCGCGCGGTTTGGCGCGGGTAAGGTGGCCGAACACCTGCCGCGCCTCATCCGGACCGTAAAGGAAGAAGGTGCCAATGTCGTGTGGGTCTGTGACCCGATGCACGGCAACACGATCAAATCCGCCACCGGTTACAAGACGCGACCGTTTGAATCGGTGCTGCGCGAGGTGCAGGAATTTTTCGCCGTTCATCGCGCTGAAGGCACGATCCCCGGCGGTGTGCATTTTGAAATGACCGGTCTTGATGTGACCGAATGCACCGGTGGGATGCGCGCGGTGACGGAAGAAAGCCTGTCAGATCGCTACCACACGGCCTGCGACCCGCGCCTCAATGCCTCACAGTCGCTGGAACTTGCCTTCCTTGTGGCCGAAGAACTGTCTGCGCTGCGGATGAGCCGCGAAGAAAGCAAGGCGGGCTAATCACCTCTTACAAGAAGGCCCCGCGTTGGATGGATTGCAACGCGGGGCTTTTTGTTTTGAATCGAATTTTAGCTGTCGGAGACGACCAAGCGAAGATAGCTGGGTTGACCAGGCTTGGGCGGCGCAAAGCGCGGGCCGTCTTCTGCAAAGCCCTGTTGCACCGATTGCCTGATCCCTGTGTTGATCTGGTCGGCGATGACGGCAGGTGCAAGGCGTTCAATATCCTCCGCCGGACGCACCACGGAAACCGGGTCGACCCGCATATGCCGAATATTGAAGCGGCGGGGTGTCTTGCCGACCTGACCGTTGGCAATCAGACAACCGATCGCGCGCGTCACCTCGCCCCGATCATCGCGCAGGGGCAGGATCAGAAGCTCGGCCTCCAATTCCGGGCGGCGAAATTCACCAGGGGATACCAGGGCCGCCCGCAGGATACCGGGCATTTCAAACAGGTTCCGCAAGCCGTCGGAAAGGTCATCGCGGGCGGAAGGGTGGAGCATCGCGCTCATTGGCATGCCGCGCACATCCATGCCCAAAAGGTCGCCCAAATGCGTACCCGCCACGCGGAATCGCCCGATCCCCGGAGCAATCTGTTCGATGATAAAGGTGCGTGACAGCATGCCCGCAATACCGCGCGGGTCAATTTCGGACCGGAAGGGAACATCCATTCCAGAGCGTGTCGCGTTCCAATAGCTCAGCAGGTTGCGGCTATCGACGCCGGACGGTGTCGCTTTGGATCGCAACCGACGGATCAAACCGCCGGGCGCTGTGTCATTGGATGAGTAGAACGGCGTATCAGACATGGAGAAATACCTTTTAAATCCCTTGCCAACAATTTGACACATTTTCATCACGATTGCTTCTAATTCCCTCGAAGTGGTTAATCCCTCGGACGGGCAGGCAAGATGTTTCGCGGGGTTGCGATCCCGGGGATGGTGTCGTTTGCTTGCCCTCTTAAAAGGCTTTGCTTAAACCGAGACTATGGCCCAATCGGAGGTGCGCCCGTGTTGAAATCCATGACCGCTTTTGCCAGCGCCCAAGGGGCTGATGGCGCGTTTTCCTGGAACTGGGAGCTGCGCGGTGTGAATGGCAAGGGGCTGGATCTGCGTCTGCGGGTGCCGGATTGGATCCCGGGCTTGGAGCAAGCATTGAAAGAGGCGGTCTCTGGCAAAGTGGACAGGGGCAATGTCTCACTGAGCTTGAAGTTAATCCGAGAGGACGGCGCCGGACGGCTGGGCGTCAATGCGCAGGTGCTGGAGGATGCGCTAAACGCGTTGGAGACCGTGGAAACCGCGGCCATGGAGAAGGGGTTGTCTTTGGCACCGGCCACGGCGGCGGATCTATTGTCAGTGCGCGGCGTGATGGAGGCAGGCAGCGCGGAGGAGGACACCGATGCGCTGCGCAAGACGCTTTTGGAAGATGTGGGCCCGGTGATTGATGCGTTCGTCGCCATGCGAGCCAGCGAAGGTGCACAACTGGCCGAGGTGATCGGCGGCCAGGTCGATGAAATCGAGCGGCTGACCGAGGTCGCCCACGCCATTCTGGACACGCGCCGCAATGAGATGGAAGCCGCGTTTCGCGAAGCGCTGGACCGTGTGATGGACGGGCTGGGCAAATCCGACGGTGCGCGGGTCAGCCAGGAAATGGCCCTTCTGGCGGTAAAGGCCGATATCACCGAAGAGATCGACCGCCTGCGCGCCCATGTCAACGCAGCGCGGGACTTGATCGCCGGAGGATCGCCCGTGGGCCGGAAGCTCGACTTTCTGGCGCAGGAGTTCAATCGGGAGGCCAACACGCTGTGTTCCAAATCCCAGCATACCGAGTTGACGCAGATCGGGCTGGCCCTGAAAACAGTGATCGATCAGATGCGGGAACAGGTGCAGAATGTGGAGTGAGTTTGGACGGCCAGGCAAGCTGGGGGCCAGCCCCCAAACGCACAACAAGCTGGGGGCCAGCCCCCAGACGCACAATAAGCTGGGGGCCAGCCCCCAGACGCACAATAAGCTGGGGGCCAGCCCCCAGACCCCCGGGATACTTTCAGCAAAAAGAAGCAGCGAGCATAGGGAATGAACATGCGCAGGGGGCTTTTGATCATTCTGTCTTCGCCGTCGGGCGCGGGGAAATCGACCCTGTCGCGGCGATTGCTGGAATGGGATCCGTCTTTGTCGTTTTCCGTGTCTGCCA
>JBCCAJ010000318.1:0-4061 GCA_039814845.1 Pseudomonadota bacterium
GACGTGGGGCCGGAAGTGGCCCGCATCAAATCCGCCACCGACCTGCCGGTGATCGTGGGCTTTGGCATCCGCACGCCGGAGACCAGCAAAGCCATCGCATCGGTGGCCGATGGCGCCGTCGTGGGGTCGGCCATCGTCGCCAAAATGGGCGAAGGCGACCCCGTGCCCGACGTGCTCGATTTCGTCAAAAGCCTCGCCGACGGTGCCCACGCGGCCTAATCCCGCGCAGCGTCCAGCATTTTTCGCAACGCCGTCAGGTCCGGCAAAATCTTGGCAACTCTGTCAGGGGAAAACTGCGCCTCCATGGGCGCAAACAGGTTTGACACGGCGACAATCGCGTCATTGCGAAATCTCCGCCCGGCCGGGGTGATCCACACGCATTTGCTGCGCGCATCGGCAGGGTTCGGGCGCATTTCGACCAACCCGCGCTCTTCCAACACGGACAGCGTGTGGGTCAGCGTCGTTTTGGGCACCTGAAACGCCCGCGCCATGGCCAGCGGGGTTTGGCCGTCCTTGACGCGGATCAAGTGGTTCAGCGCCGTGAAATGCGGCAAAATCATCCCGTCCGGCAGGTTGTCTTCAAACGCCGAACGGGCCAGTTGCGCGATGATCCCGATCTCGTTGAAAATCGCGAAAAAAGCAGGCATGTCGTCGTCATCCATGCAAAATCTTTGCCTCAATCGGCCAGCGCGGGCTGGCGGGAACCTCTGCGCAGTAACCCACGCGCGCCCACATTTGCACGGTCTCCCCGGGCTTGGCCAGCCTTCGGTGGGCATCCGCGTAAAGCCCGGCCATTTCGGGATATTCCTGCAAGGCCTGGCTGAGCGGCTGTAGCGCCAGCCCCGTGCGCGTGGCAGCCAGATGCAACCGCATCCAGTCGCGCCCGGCAGTAATCTGATCTTCGCGGGTGTTGACGGCAGTGGTAAGCCAAACATGACCCATCGCCGTGCGCATATTCTCCAACACCGCGTCCAACCCGCTTTTGAAAGCCGTGCTGTCGCGGTCGAGCGCGAGGTCCCGCGAAAACTGCCCACTCAGATGCAACGCCTCAAACATCGGCCCGGTAAAATCGATCCCATCGGGGTTTGCGTTTACCTCCGCCCGCCCGATCCGAAACAGATCGACTGATTCCTTGTAGGTCCGGGGTGTATCGATCTCCAACTGCATGGCCGCCTCGCTCAACGCGCGAAAGGTCTGGATATCGCCGGGGTCTACACTGCCTTGCGCACGGGTGCCATGCCGCACGGAGGCCACGAGCCGGTCAATCTCAGCCTCCGCAACGGGCCGGGCCAGATCATAGGGCTCTTTCTGCGTGCGCCGCTGCGCCAGCAAGGGAAAGTCGGGATCCGCCTCCGCCCCGCGCCGAAAGGTGATCCGCGCCACCGGGCGGGCGTCCAGCATCCGCACGTCCGAGCCCTCCGGGAACAGCGCGATATCGGTCAAAAGCCCATCCTGCGCCGCCGCGATTTGAAGCGTTTCCAAAAAACACCCCAACCCGATCACGATCTGACGGCTAAAGGGATCGGTATGTGGCAAGAGCTTTTTGGTATCCACATAGAGCACCGCCGTGTCGGGCTCGGACAGATCCAGCAGCCAAGGCTGACGGTTATGTGGGTTCGGTGCCAGAATCGCCCAGCTGAGCGCACGCAACCGTGCATCCTCAAACTGGCCAGCCGTGGCCCAGGGCGCCACAGCATTACCGACGGGCCGCGTGATATGCCACGCCCCATCGCCCAAAGCGACCAATGCGCCGCCACCGATCAGACCGAGCAGTCTTCTACGAGAGAGTTTTGTCATGAGTTTTCTCTTAGTACGATATCGTACTATTATAGTACGAAATGGAACTAATCAAGGATCACGTGAGATAGACACTTCCAATCCGCTGCGCTACCACGCAACCACGCGCTTTAAGGACAGACCACGCCCATGCCTGTGATCACACATATCGACGACCTCAAACGCATCTACGCCCGGCGCACGCCAAAAATGTTTTACGACTACGCCGAGTCAGGCAGCTGGACGGAACAGACCTTTCGCGAAAACACGTCTGATTTTTCGGGTATCTATCTGCGCCAACGGGTGGCCGTCGATATGTCAGGCCGCACGACGGCAAGCCAGATGATCGGGCAGGATGTGTCGATGCCTGTGGGCCTCGCGCCTGTTGGCCTGACAGGAATGCAAGCCGCCGATGGCGAGATCAAAGCCGCCCGCGCAGCAGAGGCCTTCGGCGTGCCCTTCACGCTTTCCACCATGTCGATCTGTTCGATAGAGGACGTGGCCGCGCACACCACCAAACCTTTCTGGTTTCAGGTCTACACCCTCAAAGATGATGACTTCATGCAGCGCCTTTTTGATCGGGCCAAGGCCGCGAACTGTTCTGCTGTGATGATCACCGTCGACCTGCAAGTCCTCGGCCAACGCCACAAAGACCTCAAGAACGGCCTCTCTGCCCCGCCCAAACCCACACTGCGCAACATCGCCAATATGATGACGAAGGTGCAATGGGGCCTCGGTATGCTCGGCACCAAGCGGCGCTTTTTCGGCAATATCGTGGGCCACGCAAAGGGGGTTACTGATCCTTCCTCGCTCACCTCCTGGACGGCCGAGGCCTTTGACGAGGCGCTCGACTGGGATCGCATCCGCGTCTTCCGCAAGATGTGGGATGGCCCGCTCATCATCAAAGGCATCATCGACCCCCGCGACGCGCTTGAGGCGCTCAACGTGGGTGCAGACGCCATCATCGTCTCCAACCACGGCGGACGGCAGTTGGATGGCGCGCTGTCATCGATCCGCGCCTTGCCCGCGATCATGGATGCGGTGGGTGACAAGATCGAGGTCCATCTCGACAGCGGCATCCGCTCCGGCCAGGACGTATTGAAGGCATTGGCCTTGGGCGCAAAGGGCACGTATATCGGGCGGTCTTTCATCTACGGCCTTGGCGCCATGGGCCAAGACGGCGTGACCAAAGCGCTGGAGGTCATTCACAAGGAACTCGACATCTCCATGGCTTTCTGCGGCCGTACGGACGTCACATCGCTCGACCGCGACATCCTGATGGTGCCGCAAGGCTTTTCAGGCCGCTGGGAAGACTAAAGACGTCCTCCCATGTTGGCCGCTTTGGGTGCCTCCGGCGGAGGTATTTACAACAAGAAAGAAGCACCACTGATGGCTTCTTTCTTGTTACAAATACCTAAAAGCGCAAACGATGCCCGATGCGCTGCGTTCAAATGATTTTGCACCTTTTCAAACCCGCCTATCCATCCTATACGGCGCACTTCACGCGGGGTGACAGCCTTGGAGGCACCCTGCCCTTACTTTGGAGAAATTAAATGGCTGGAGAAATTCCTGATCTTCACGCCCAGGAACGCACGGGGACAGGCAAGGGCGCCGCTCGTGCAGCACGCCGCGACGGCATGGTTCCCGGGATCGTTTTTGGCGGTGACACCGATCCGTTGCCGATCAACATTCCTTTCAACAAGTTGCTCACGATGCTGAAAGCGGGCCGCTTCAAGTCCACGCTCTTCAACCTCAAGGTCGATGGCCACGACGACGTCCGCGTCATCTGCCGCGACGTGCAGCGTGATGTGGTGAAGGATCTGCCCACGCATCTGGATCTGATGCGCCTACGCCGGACCACGAAGATCAACCTTTTCGTCCCGGTTGAGTTCGTCGGCGAAGAAGAGGCACCGGGCCTCAAGAAGGGCGGCGTGCTGACCGTGGTCCGCAACGAGATCGAACTGCTGGTGACCGCGGGCGATATCCCCGAGAAGGTCGAAGTGGATCTGGCCGGGCTCGACATCGGTGACACGGTGACCATTTCTGACGTGACCCTGCCGACAGGGTCCAAAGTCACCATTGATCGTGACTTCATGATCTGCAACGTCTCCGCCCCGTCCGCTCTGAAATCCGAAGATGATGAAGATGAGGATGAGGCGGTGGATGCAGGCGATGTGCCCACCACCTCTGACGAGGCTGAGGGCGGCGAAGAGTAACGCCACCTCACATGGTTTGACGAAGGGCGCGAACAGAGTTTCGCGCCCTTTTTCGTTACGCGGACCAAA
>JBCCAJ010000293.1:0-4285 GCA_039814845.1 Pseudomonadota bacterium
CTGCACCTGCTGTGACGCCGCGCCAAGGCCCACCGTCACGATCAAACCCGGTGTCGCGGTGCCGGAGATTTCGACGCCATCGGCGCGTTCCACCGCGTTAATCACATCGTCGACTTCAATGGGGAAGGGCGACAAAGCCACATCGCCTGCGACCGTGTCGATCTGCAAAGCAGAGCTCGCCGTGGCCGTGTTGCCCGCCACATCGGTTGAGGTGACATTGATCGCGGTGGCAAATTCACCCGTGGGCAAGGACCCTGCGGGATAAACCGCTGTCCAATTACCCGCACTGTCCACAACCGCCGTCTGGATCACTCCGCCCACATTAACCTGAACCGTGCTGCCGGGCTCTGTGGTGCCAGTCAGCGTCACCGGCGCGGCCTGTTCGGCGGCATTCAGCGTCGCGTCACCGCCTGCATAGCCGGGCGTGATGGACACATTGGTCGTGGTATCCACACGCACCGTACCTGTGGTGCTTTCGGTATTGCCTGCCGCGTCCGTGGCCGTCACTGAAATCGGGGCGTCATATTCACCCGCCGGGATTTCACTTGCCAGATAGGTGGCTGACCAGTTGCCAAGGACATCAGCCTGAACCGTCTTGGACACACCCTGCATCACCACAGTGACGCTGGCATTGGGTTCTGCCGTGCCGTTGAGCGTGGCACCTGCGGCCAGCTCGGCCTGGTTGATGATGTTGTCGGTCTCAATTGGCGTGGTCAAAGTGACACCGTTTTCAGTGTCCACATGCACGCCATGGGTGGTGGTGGAACTGTTGCCCGCCGCATCGGTAGAGGTCACTGTGATGGTGCTGTCATAGGTCCCTGTCGCGATGGACGAGGCCGCATAATCCACCGACCAAGTGCCGTTGGACAGAACCGTCGTTGTCTGTGTAACGCCTTGAAACAGAACGGAAATACTTGCGCCCGCTTCACCTGTGCCGGTGAGGGTCACGCCAGCGGCAGCCTCTGCCGCATTGATCACATCATCGCCCGTCACCGCGTTCACATCCGCAGGCGGTGCAACCGTATCGACCACCAGAACATCCGTGATATCGGTAAAGTTGCCGCGCGCATCCGTCGACCGGATGGAGATGCCGGTGTTGTATTCGCCCTGGTTGATTTCGGTCGAGGCAAAGGTCACAGACCAGACGCCAGCATTGTCCACCGTCGTCGTGTGCGTGGTGCCATTGATTGTGACAGCCACAGTCGCTCCCGCCTCACCAGACCCGGTGATGACGGTGCCGCTCGTGTGCTCTGCACCATTGACAAGGTCGCCTGTCGATTGCGCACCCGCCGTGATGTCCACATCGGGTCCGATCGTGTCGATATCCACCACTGGACCGGCAAGCGTGATAACACCGCCATTGGGGTCGGTCACATTGACAACGGTATCATAGATACCATCGGCCGGAATATCCGTTGGCGCAAAGGACACAGCCCACGTGCCATCATCCAGGATGGTCGTGGTCTGGATCGACGTACCTATGACGACCTCAACCATATCACCCGGCTCACCCGTGCCGGTGATGGACACACTGTCATCGGCCGTGCCGCCCACAAGGCGGCGCACATTCACGTCATTCACTGTCGGGTTCGCGCGGCCACCGCCACCTCCGCCCGTGGGATCATCATCACCGGTCAGGATCGCAGCACCCGCTGCAGTCGCCGCAGCACCGGCCCCCAAAATGCCAAGCCCGCCCAGCGCGGGGGCAGCCAAAGGCGCCACAACCGGCTCTACGCGTTCTACATCCAGGAACACCAGATCATCATAGGCGCTCCATTTTTCGCTGACTTGAACGGGGCCGTATTGTGCGATCAGCGTCCCGTCGGGCTGTGGCGTCAGAACCACCTGCTCCAAGGATCCTTCCTTGCTGAGGAAAAGTTCCTTGTCGCCCGATCCAGCAAAATAGTTCTCGATCACCAGAACATCGCCATCCGCCAGAACAACGTGAAGATCGTTGCCCTGTTGCACGTAACTGCGCACGTCCGATGCGCGAAGGTTCAAGGAAATTTGCTGGTTGCCGTTCGCACTCAACGTGACAGGGAGACCTTGTTCCGTCGCACCCTGACTCACACTGCCGCCCGCCGTGCGGACCACATACTGCACCGTTGTCATAATATCACCGCTCTCTTATTCGATGCTGTCTCGCACCTTGTTATGGTCGTGAATCTACGCAAAAAAATCCGACCCGGCCAGAACAAACTTCCGATTTTCTGAAAAAGCCGGGAAAACCGGGGCTTTCTTTGCATTTTCGGTCTGAAGTGAGTCCCCAAGGCCACGTAACACACTCAAAAGCTGTAAAATCCACGTATTGAGGACGGAACGAGGCCACTAAATTTGGCCACGCGAGCTGATTTGGCCGTTGGTCACCAGATTGAGGCACCCCAGCGGCTGATCCTTTTGGGTGTTTGGGCGATGCAGCGCACCTGGGCATCTTTCTATCTCATCAGGGTGCGCATGGTCATGAAAATGAACGCAATTCTGTCATGCCTTATCGCAGGTCGCACCCTTTGCATGTTACCGATGACAGCCCGCGACCATCCAGATCGTCGACTTGCGCTGCGGTATCCTGCACCCAAACTTCGTGATGTCATATGGCAATGAGGTCGCGACCGGCTTCATTTATCCCTGTGTCGTCGAAACGACCCGCGCTGCCAGTAAAAAGGTGTTCAATGAAAGGGGTGATGGCGCTGGATTTACTGGGTCCGATGTCCGTCTTACGGCGGACGGCATCGACGTTTTCCTGTCTGGGCGGTACAAATCGACGAAAATCCAAGCATAATGACCGGACCCGTTGGCCTGCTCTTGGGTTAACGGCCCACGATTATCCACGACCTAATTCAGCAAGGATCCGCGATGACACATTTGACCAAAGCCCTTTTCACCGCTCTGCCTGCCACTGCATTGGCAACGGCGCTGGCCGCGCAAAGCCTCGACGTGCCCGTGATGGAACGCGCCGATGAAGACTTAGACACCTGCGCCTATGGCAAGGTCACGGGGCTCAAGGCCGATGGGGATGGCTTTCTCGCCGTGCGCTCTGGCCCTGGCACGCAGTTCGCCAAGATCGACGAGTTGGTGAACGAAGATGAAGTCTGGCTTTTCGAACAACGCGGAAAGTGGATCGGCATTGCCTATGGCACGCCCTATGTGAACTGCAGCCCGATCAGTTCAGATCGCGAATTGCAGACCGATGGCAAGAAAGGATGGGTTCATGAAAACTGGATCGTCGTTATGGCAGGCTAGGCCACTTCAGATGGCAGCCCTTCCAAGCCAACCCGCGCTGGCGGATCCCGCCTACACGCGGGACTGGTCGATGGTGGACAGTTGCTCATAGGCAATTGGTACTTTTTCGCCGCAACAGGGCGTCTTCGCTGGGCCCCGGTCTGGCGATCCCGACCCTTGAACAGCAGCGCTTTATCTATCGGATCTCGGATGCCCTCCGAAAGATGCTTTGCAAATGCCAGTTCGCCTGGCCCTCCCGGGGGAATGGCGAAGGCGTGGTGGACTGCGTCCTTGGTTCCGTGCCGGGGTTGAACTTCTATCGCTGCGCCGTCTGCCATTCTGGGTGAAACCACGGCACCGCATTGTCAGGCGGCAGGGACCGACCCAGCACATGATCTGAAATCTTCTCCCCCACCATGATCGACGGCGCATTGAGGTTGCCATTGGTGATGCGCGGGAAGAGGCTGCTATCGGCCACGCGCAGGCCATCCACCCCGATTACGCGCCCTTCCGGATCAACCACTGCATTCGGGTCATCCGCCCGCCCCATCCGGCAGGTGCCGCAGGGGTGATAGGCGCTTTCGGCATGTTCGCGGATCACATCGTCCAAGTCATCATCTGACTGGAACTGCGCGCCCGGCTGGATCTCATGCTTGGCAAAAGGTTTGAACGCGTCCTGCGCAAAAATCTCTCGCGTCAGGCGGATGCAGCGGCGGAAATCAATCCAGTCTTGTTCCTCGCTCATGTAATTGAAGCGGATAACCGGGTCATCCTTGGCATCCGCACTGCGCAACCGCACCGTCCCATGCGAGGGCGATCGCATCGGCCCGGTATGAGCCTGAAACCCATGCCCCTCCGCTGCCGCCTGCCCGTCATAACGCACGGCGATGGGCAGAAAGTGGAATTGGATGTCGGGGTAATCCACCCCTGGCTCAGACCGGATGAAACCGCAGCTTTCAAATTGGTTCGACGCCCCCGGCCCCGTCTTGGTGAAAAGCCACCGCGCGCCCACATAGGCCTTTCCCAGTAGGTTCCAGTATTTGAACAGGCTCACCGGCTGAGAGGC
>JBCCAJ010000492.1:0-2119 GCA_039814845.1 Pseudomonadota bacterium
GTAACAACTGGCTTGCCATGTTGGGCCTTTTGGCCATTGGATTTTCCATCTTTGCCTATGATGACGCGGTGCCCTTCCCCAGCGTCTACACCCTTGTGCCGGTGATGGGTGTGGTGCTGCTAATCCTCTACGCCAGCGCCGACACATGGGCGGCCAAACTGCTCAGCACACGCGCGCTCGTTGGCATCGGGCTGATCAGCTATTCCGCCTATCTGTGGCACCAGCCGCTGTTTGCCTTTGCACGGATCAAAGGGTTTCACGACGGGATCGTCCTCGGCGCGCTGGCCGTGGTTGCGATCTTTTTGGCCGTGCTGACCTGGCGCTTTGTGGAACAGCCTTTCCGCAACAAGTCGGCCATGGGACGCAACACGATTTTTACTGTCTCCCTGTCCGGGCTGACGGCGTTCGCAGCACTTGGATATGTCGGCCATCAGGCCGATGGCTTCAAATCCCGGCTGAGTGAGGGCCAGGTTGCCTTCCTGAACCACTTCGAAAACGATCTGCCGGATTGGCGTTATTTCATGCATCTGGGTCTGATCGAAAAATACTGGGCAGCCTGCAATTTCTACGACATTGATGCCTTCCGCGCGGGCCAGGCCACCACCGTGCCCGTGGACCGCATCGCGCCGGACTGCACCGCGGACACCGAAGGCCAGGCCCAGTTATTCATCTGGGGCGACAGCCACGCCCAGCAATTCACGCATGGCATGCGGCAGAGCTTTGGCGACACGTTCGCGATCCGTCAGATTGCCTCCAGCGGCTGCGACCCGGCCATCGTGTCAGCCGACAGCGCCATTGATTACTGCGCCAGATCTAATTTCGAGGCTGTGCAACACATCACCCGCACGCAACCCGCCCTCGTGATGGTGGCGCAGGCCCGGAACCACGATGTCGATCACTACGACGCACTGGTCACCGAACTGCAGCAATTGGGTGTGGGCAACGTTCTGATCATGGGCCCCACGCCGCAATGGGATTTAGACCTGCCGAAGATTTTAGTCCGGAACCTGGACAATGTGCCAAAACGCCTGATGAGCTATCAACGTCAAGCGACCCGCGCGACAAATGACAGGCTGCGCGCGCGTTTTGAAAGCGATGACCGGGTGATTTTCGTCGATGTGATCGACGCTTTTTGCGACGAAACCGGGTGCCTTGTGTCTTTCGGCGATGACGTGCCCGAGGGGATCACAAGTTGGGATTACGGGCATCTCACGCCCATCGCCTCAGAGTTCATTGCCAACCACATTGCCCCCCGTCTGACACATGGCGCTTTGCGCAGCGCAAACTAGCTTCACTTTGCGCTCCAAGGGGCTGATAAAAAACAACAAACAGATTTTGCGACGCGGGAAAAGGTACAGAATTTTTCAAAAATTCTGCCGCCAACGCCGGTGGCGCATTCTTAAAAAGAATGCGGCCGAAATCTTTGGAAGATTTCGTGTGGCCCGCGCCGGTTGAATGCGCTGTACTCTGATGGATGGCGGGCGTAACACTTGGCCCAAAGAACAACCCGGACCCTCCCATGACCGACGCCGACCGCCCCGACACGGCCAATATCCTGCAGGCCGCTGCCTGGATGCTGGGGGCTGTGGTGTCGTTTTCCTGCATGGCCGTGGGCGGGCGCAGCGTGAGCTTTGAGCTTGATACCTTTGAAATCATGATGTTTCGCAGCTTCGTTGGGTTCGCCATCGTCTACGCCGTCGCCCGCAGCATTGGCACATTGGATGAGGTGAAACGCGACAAGCTGGGCCAGCATGCCGCGCGCAACGTCTTTCATTTTGCGGGTCAAAACCTTTGGTTTTACGCGCTGACCCTTATCCCTCTCGCTCAGGTCGTGGCGCTGGAATTCACCTCGCCCTTGTGGGTGTTGATCCTGTCGCCGCTTTTCCTTGGCGAACGGCTGACCCGGATAAAAGCCTTTGCTGCCATAGCTGGCTTCATCGGCGTGCTCATCGTCGCCCGGCCCAGCCCGGAAACCTTGAACAGTGGCACACTTGCCGCCGCCGCCGCCGCCATCGGCTTTGCGGGCACCATGATCATGACCAAACGCCTGACGCGGACCCAATCGCTGACCTGCATCCTATTCTGGATGACGGCGATGCAGGCCGTGTTTGGGGTTATA
>JBCCAJ010000080.1:0-9085 GCA_039814845.1 Pseudomonadota bacterium
ACGGTTTGCGACATGATTTGTCGCAGACAGGCATGCCCTGCCCCACCCAAAAGACAGTGTCTCCCCCATAGCCCAAGCGAAGGAGATCCCCATGCAAACCACCACTCGAGTGGCCGTCATCGGCGGCGGCGTTGTCGGCGCATCCGTCCTCTATCACCTGACAAAACTGGGCTGGTCGGATGTGATGCTGCTGGAACGCTCAGAGCTGACCTCCGGCTCCACCTGGCACGCCGCTGGGGGCTTTCACACCCTCAACGGCGACACCAATATGGCCGCCCTCCAAGGCTATACGATCAAGCTTTACAAGGAGTTAGAGGAGATCACCGGCATGTCCTGCGGCCTGCACCACGTGGGCGGCGTCACTTTGGCCGACAATCAAGACCGCTTCGACATGCTGCTCGCGGAACGCGCCAAGCACCGCTACATGGGGCTTGAGACGGAAATCGTCGGTCCCGAAGAAATCCGTAAAATCGCGCCTGTCACCAACACAGATGGCATCCTCGGCGCGCTTTATGATCCGCTTGACGGCCATCTCGATCCCTCAGGCACCACCCACGCCTACGCCAAAGCCGCCCGCATGGGCGGTGCCACGATTGAGACCCATTGCAAAGTTGTTGAAACAAATCAACGCCTTGATGGCACATGGGACGTGGTCACCAACAAGGGCACCATCCACGCCGAACACGTCGTCAATGCCGGCGGCCTCTGGGCGCGCGAAGTGGGCGCGATGGCCGGTGTCTACGTCCCCCTCTACCCCATGGAGCACCAGTATCTGGTGACTGAGGAGGTCCCCGAGATTGCCGAGATCATCGACGCCGGTGGCGAACACCCGCACGTCATGGACCCCGCCGGGGAAAGCTACCTTCGGCAAGAAGGCCGCGGGCTATGTATCGGTTTTTACGAACAAAATTGCAAAGCATGGGCGATCGACGGCACCTCTTGGGACTTCGGCCACGAACTGCTGCCTGATGATTTCGACAAGATCGAGCACTCCATCAACTTCGCCTATAACCGCTTCCCGTCGCTGGAACGCGCGGGCGTCAAATCCGTCATCCACGGCCCCTTCACGTTCGCGCCCGATGGCAACCCGCTGGTGGGCCCCGTCCCCGGCCTGCGCAACTACTGGTCGGCCTGCGGTGTCATGGCGGGCTTCAGCCAAGGCGGCGGCGTCGGCCTCATGCTCGCCCAGTGGATGATCGAGGGCGAATGCGAACGCGACGTCACCGCCATGGATGTCTCCCGCTTCGGCGACTGGATCACGCCGGGCTACACCCTGCCCAAATCCATTGAAAACTACCAAAAACGCTTCTCGGTGGCCTACCCCAACGAGGAACTTCCCGCCTCGCGCCCTTTCAACACCACGCCCATGTATGACGTCTTTGACGGCATGGGCGCCGTCTGGGGCCATCAATTCGGGCTGGAGGTCGTGAACTACTTCGCGCAAGGCGATGAGCCACGCTTCGAGACCCCCTCCTTCCGGCGCTCCAACGCATGGAAGGCCACCAAGCGAGAGGTCGCAAATGTCCGCGAAAACGTGGGCATCAACGAGGTCCACAATTTCGGTAAGTACCTGATTACAGGTCAAAATGCCCGCGAATGGTTGGATCGGGTGATGGCAGGGCGCATCCCCAAACCGGGCCGCGTGTCGCTCACGCCCATGCTGTCGCCCAAGGGCCGGCTGATCGGCGATTTCACCGTGTCCTGCCTGTCGGAAGGCGCTTTCCAACTGACGGCCAGCTACGGCGCGCAGGCCTATCACATGCGCTGGTTCGCCCAAAATGAAGAGGACGGCGTGCGCGTCGAAAACATCTCTGACAGGCTCAATGGCTTCCAGATCGCAGGCCCCAAATCCCGCGAGGTGCTGCTGGCCTGCACCCGCGATGACCTGTCCACGATGCGTTTCATGGATGTGCGCAAGGCCACCATCGGGATGGTCGATTGCCTTGTGCAACGCGTCAGCTACACCGGAGATCTGGGCTATGAGATCTATTGCGATCCCATGTCCCAACGCGCCCTTTGGAACGCGCTCTGGTCCGAGGGTCAAAACCACGGGATGCGCCCCTTCGGCATGCGGGCCATGATGTCTTTGCGCCTTGATCGCTTCTTCGGCTCTTGGCTGTCAGAATTCTCCCCCGACTACACGGCCGCAGAGACGGGCATGGACCGCTTCATCCAATTCTCCAAGAACACGGATTTCATCGGCCGCGCTGCGGCGGAAGAAGACCGCAGCAAAGGGGCCGCCCGCACGCTTGTACCCTTCGAGGTTGACGCGCTTGACGCCGATGTCCACGGCTACGAACCTGTCTGGATTGATGGCAGCGTCCAGGGCTTCTGCACCTCAGGCGGCTATTCCCACTTCGCGGAGAAATCCATCGCCATGGCCCTGATCCCCCGCGACGCGGCCGCCGAAGGCCTGACGGCAGAGATCGAAATCCTCGGAGAGATGCGCCCCGCCCGTCTTCTCACCCAAGCGCTCTTTGATCCTGACGGAGAGCGCCTGCGGGGATAGTGGCTGGCAGCGCATGCGAGATTTGGCTAGGGTCCGCAGCATGACTGCCGCCCTTCTGCCGATCCTTGTTGTCACACTGGCCTTCGTGATCGGCTACGCGATCCGGCGCGGCAGCATCTGCATCGTGGCCGCCACCCACGCCTTCGTGGTACAGCGCCGATCCAAACGGTTGCGCGCCTTCGGTGTGGCGGTTGCAGCGGCGGGGCTGATTGTCATTCCGCTGCATTGGGCGCTTCCTGATACAGCCATGCTTTCGCTCAGTTTTCCAGCCACACTCACCGTCATCGCAGCAGGCGCGATCTATGCCATCGGGGCGCGCGTCAACAACGCCTGCGCCTTTGGCACTCTGGCCTACATCACGGGCGGCAAGATCGTTTATGTCATGACACTGGTGGGCGCGGCCATCGGCGCATCACTCGCGCTCTTCTACCAACCGCTCTGGGCCGCGCGCGGCACGCCAGCGCCGTCGAGCCTCTATGATCCCACGCCCTTCTCCCTTGCCGTTCTGGCGCTCTTTCTGGGCATAGTCCTTGTCACCGCCGGTCGGCGTGGCCGCGTTTGGTGGCAGGACCTGCGCGGCGCAGAAAAAGACCGCCTCGGTCCGTTCCGCGCCATGCTGATCATCGGCGTCTTCAGTGGCCTTCTTTACGCCGTCATGGGGGGATGGACCCATATGGGATTGCTGTCGCGCAATGCCGGTGTTCTGCTGGGCCAAACCACCCCCAAAAATGACCTTCTGCTATTGCTCAGCGCCGCAGCGCTGTTTGTGGGCGGCCTTGCCGCAGCAATCCGATCCGGCCAGTTCCAACTGAGCGCACCTCAGTTGGGCGAGTTCGCCCGCTGCCTTGTGGGCGGTACTCTGATGGGGGCCGCAGCAGCGGTCATTCCGGGGGGCAACGGCATCATGCTGGTCCACGGGTTGCCGTCGCTGGCGGCCAATGCCTGGACGGCGTACGCGGTGATGACACTGGTGCTGTGCGTCACTTTCCTGTCGCGCAGCCGGAACCCGGCCTGACCTCAAGCGCGTCCCCGGCTTCATCTTTCCAAAAACACTGGGGATCCGCACCGCTTAACAAAAAACAGCCCCGGCGATACCGCCGAGGCTGCTTTTACAGAAACCAGACAAAGCCCCCCTCGCTGGTCTCAAAGGCCCTTGCGACAAGCACGCGCCGCGGGCCTGGCTGCATAACTCGTTACTTGATCAAAAGCTTCGATTCGGCCCGCGACAGCGACCGACGCGCAGATTGGTAGGCTTTCTGGCCTTCCACATTCGCCAACTCGGGGAAGAGCCTCAGGATCTGGTTGCGCTGCGCCGCACCCATGCTGGCCAGCACAGCCGCGTCGGGGCGCAGGCTTTCAGACCAGAAGCCATTCGACAGCACCACTTCGTGGCGGTCGAACATGAAGTGAATGTAGGTCACACCAGACGCGTCCACCACATCAACGCCATCCATGCCCGTCAAATCCGCAGCCGCGGCCAACACTTCGTTTTCGTCAAAAAAGGCACGGGTGGTATCGCTTTGAATAAGCACGCTGTGCCAGGGGCTGACCAGGATGTCGGCCTCAGGCAAACCATGTTCGAGCGCGCCAGAGCGGATCAGAACCGGACGCAGGTCGGGCGCGGCCCTGAGATCCTGTGCGTTCAAACGGCTGGCGCCGATCCAGCGGATTTCTTGCAAACCGTTGTCTCGCGTTAATACCCGGTCACCGACGGCGAGGGTTTCCACAAGGCGCTCACCGGTCGGTGTTGCGATTACAGTGCCGGGCGTAAAGCAGGGCACGACACTGGACATGGCCATATCGTCGGACACTTTCGCGGTCTTCATCTTCTCGGTCATTGGCATGTCCTTCCCTATTACTGGCACACACGCGATACTCATTCTGCCCTGAGTGTCCGCGCATGATCACCGCACCGGTCAGTCTTGCATGCCCCTCAACAGAAAGGCCGCACTGTCCTGAGGTTGTTCGACATGATGTCGACCAAACCCTTGGCACGACGCGCAATTGCGTCTCTCAGGTTGGTCGCCCCAAACCACTTCATACCCCCCAGTCAGGCACCGTCGGAATTTACCCAAGCTGGTCTGGTGGGGAAAGTGGAATTTGCCCCAGAAAACGCCACATTTCTGTCACGTCAGGAGCAGATTTTCTCACTGCATTGTTTCCGAATAAAGAACGCCGCTGATCTGTGGGCGCTGCCAAAAGGGCGTAATTCGATCCGGAAAACCCTGAAATTGTACATCTTTCAATTTAAAGCCGTGTGCGCGATAGAATTTTCGCAATTGGCAGGCCCGGTGAAATCGTTTCCAGACGGGCGACAATAAAAGGACATTACGCTGCGTCCTATTGCCCAGATTTAGCCACAAAAACTGCGCACACCCCACGCGGTGCAATGGCTATTAAGCATAATATCCGAAAATTGTTTCGAATTTAGGATCAAATTTTAAGAAATATGAACGAATCGAGGCGTTCATCAGAGGGCCGCTTGATCGGACCTTTGAAGAATCACACGCGTTTACAGGGCATCCAAGGTCAGTAAAGACCGCCTGAGCTGAGCGATCCGAAACTGGATTGCCCCCCGTCTGTCTGAACCGTGCCATCGTCGGAATAGCGTTCTTCTTCAAAAAGCTGCAGGTCGTTGCCCATGGCAAAGCCGCCATCGAACACATAGCCGAACAGCGGCTCTTCCCCGTCGCGGAAGAACTCGGCCACCACATAGGTGCCACTGGCCCCATCCGGCAGGCGCGCGCCAGAGAAACGGTCGATCTTGATGAACCGACCCCCTTCGGGCACCGCAAACCGCGTGCCGCCATGCTTCTTGATGGCCTTGGTCATAAAGCGCTGGAACACCGGACCGCACATGGACGACCCGAACGCGCCCCGGCCCAGGCTGCGGGGTTGGTCATAGCCGATGTAACACCCCGCCACGATGTTGCTTGAGAACCCCACGAACCACACGTCCCGCGCGTCGTTGGTGGTGCCCGTTTTGCCCGCAATAGGCACCGGCAGGTTAATGGCACCCGAAGCCGTGCCCCGATCCACCACGCCCTGCATCATCGACGTGATCTGATAGGCCGTGATCTCATCCATCACGCGCTGGCGGTTGGTGCGGATGGCGGGTGCTTGGCCCGCGCGCAGATCGGCATTGTCACAATCGATGCACTCGCGGCCGTCATGGCTGTAGATCGTGCGCCCGTTGCGGTCCTGCACACGGTCGACCAGCGTGGGCTCCACCCGTTCGCCGCCGTTGGCAAACATCGCATAAGCCGCTGTCATCTTGTAGAGCGTGGTTTCCTCTGACCCCAAAGAGTTGGCCAGAAACGCGCCCATGTCATCATAGACACCGAAATCTTCGGCATAGTCGGCGACCACATCCATACCGACCTCTTGGGCCAGACGAATGGTCATCAGGTTCCGCGACATTTCAATACCCGTCCGCAGCGGCGTGGGCCCATAGAACTGATTGGTGGAATTGCGCGGCCGCCACAGACCTTGCGGCGTATTAATCTCAATCGGCGCATCAATCACGATCGTGGCGGGGGAATAGCCACTGTCGAGCGCTGCCGCATAGACAAAGGGCTTAAAACTCGACCCCGGCTGACGCTGCGCCTGTGTCGCGCGGTTAAACACCGAGTGCTGATAGGAAAAGCCGCCCTGCATGGCCAGAACGCGGCCCGTGTTCACATCCATCGCCACAAAACCGCCCTGCACTTCCGGCACTTGCCGCAGGGTCCAGCGGATGAACGACCCATCCTCATCGGCGGTCATCCGGCGCACATGCACCACTTCACCAACCTTGAACGTCTCTTGGAAATTGCCCGGCAACCATCCGATATCCTTGCGCGGGATAACGTGCGGTTCCGCTTCGGTCTCCTCCACGCCCTCAATACCGATGCGCATCCGCTGATCGCCGATCTCAAGGATCACTGCCGGGTACCACTGCCCATTCAGCGTGACATCGCGCGCAACCTCCACATCCGCCAGCGCCGCCCGCCAAGCATCGCCCTCCAGCGCCTCGGGCGGCAGGACGATCTCTGTCCCCACCCACTTCTTGCGATTGCGGTCAAAATTTTCCAACTGCCGCTGCAGTGCATGCGCGGCCTCCACCTGCAATTCAGGATCAATCGTCGCGCGCACGGCCAGACCGCCGGTGAAGAACTCTCCTTCCCCGAAATCAAGGCTCAGCTGGCGGCGGATTTCATCGGTGAAGTAATCGCGCGGCGGCAGGCTTTCGCGGAAGGGGGAGAAATCACCGTTCTGGACAGACCGCACAGGCTCGGACAATTCCGCGTCCATCACCTCGCGGCTGATATAGCCGTTCTCAAACATCTCCTCGAGCACGAAGTCGCGCCGCTGTTGCAGCCGCGTCATTTCCCGCACTGGGTGATAATCCGACGGTGCCTTGGGCATGGACGCGAGGAACGCCGCCTCATGAGGCGCCAGATCATCAAGACCCTTGTTGAAATAGGTCTGCGCGGCGGCGGTCACACCGTAAGAGTTCTGCCCAAGGAAAATCTCATTGAGGTAAAGCTCCAGAATGTCTTCTTTTTCGAGCGTATCCTCAATCCGCGTGGCCAGAATGATCTCTTTGATCTTCCGCTCAATCCGCCGGTCGCCCGACAAAAGGAAGTTCTTCATCACCTGCTGCGTGATGGTTGAGGCCCCGCGCAACGTCTGCCCGCGCGATTGCACCGCCTCCACCAACGCGGCGGCGATCCCCCGCGCATCATAGCCCGCGTGGTTGTAGAAATTCTTGTCTTCCGCGCTGATAAAAGCCTGTTTCACCAGATCGGGGATTTCTTCGGCCGGCGTGAACAGGCGACGTTCCTGGGCAAACTCATCAATGATCCGCCCTTCCGTGGAATAAATCCGGCTGATCGTGGGGGGCTGATAATTGGCCAGCGATTCATGGCTGGGCAGATCCTTGCCATAGACCTGGAAAAGCCCCGTCGCTTTCGAACGGAAAGTGGCCTAAACGAGCACTTGGGGCGGCACGAAAGCGTGACAGGTCCAAAATTTCATAAGTTAGGTACTTGTCGCCTGTGACGATGCGTATGCTTTCGAACAGGTTGTCGAGATCGACAGTCACAGCTGATTGGCTCTGTCCGACAAACTCTACTGCGATATGCGTCTTCTCATCCATCGACATACTGTCAAATTTTTCATCGAGATAACGAAAAACCTCGGCGGTCAAAAGGGCGATGCCCTTTCTACTTTCTACGTCTTCGAAGTGCGACTGGCCTGTAAACAATCCATGTATATTGACTGCGTACTTCGCAGAGATCTTCTCAATCACTGAGCTCGGGACTTTTTGTTTTCTGAGGTGCCCCTAGTTTCCTAGACACCTGCCTTTTGCAGTTTGCGCTGTCTTTTTTCGAAGTCAACGGGCGACAGCATGCCGTTGTTCGTGTGCTTGCGCTTTGGGTTGTAGAACAGCTCGATGTATTCAAACACATCTCGCCGGGCTTCTTCGCGGGTCCGATATTTACGCCGTCTGACCTTCTCTCGTTTCAGGAGTTGAAAGAAACTCTCAGCGACAGCGTTGTCATGACAATTACCCCTGCGGCTCATGGAATGTTCCAGATTGTGGTCGCGTAGGAAGGCAGCCCATTCACGGCTGGTGAATTGTGCTCCTTGATCTGAGTGGATCAGCAGGCCCGGTTCAGGCGTTCGACGCCAGATGGCCATGAGCAATGCTTGGACGGCCAGCTCTGATGTCTGGCGCGATTGGACAGCCCAACCGACGACACGTCTTGAGAACAGGTCGATGACCACACAGAGATACGCAAACCCTTCGTGCGTGCGCAGGTAGGTGATGTCTGTCACCCAAGCCCTGTCCGGCGCATCGACCGTGAACTGACGATCCAATGTGTTGTCGACCACGACGGACGGCTTGCCACCATAAAAGCCTGGCTTCTTCTTGTACCCGATCTGTGCCTGAACACCCGCCAGACGAGCCAAACGGGCAACGCGGTTCTCTGAGACGGTCTCACCCATGTCGATCAGGTCATCGTAGATTTTGCGATAGCCGTAGACCTTGCCGCTGTCTTTCCACGCCTTCTTCACCAGCTTGGTCTGACGCTGATCTTCCTGCGCACGCTCGCTTAACGGTTCCTTAACCCATGCATAGAAACCACTGGGATGAACGCTCAGCATCTTGCAGAGAACACGGACACGATGCTGCTGACGATGCGCGTCGATGAACGCGTACCTCACTTTGCATCCCTGGCGAAGTACGCGCTCGGCATTGTCCTCGGACCAATGGCGGACAAGCCTCGCCCTTTTTTAAGATATCGCGCTCCTCGGTGACACGGGCCAATTCCTTCTTCAGCCGCCTGACTTCAGCTTCTTGGTCTGTCTGCCTCTGAGGCTTCGAAAACTGAGCCATCCAAGTGTACAGAGATTTGGTGCTGATCCCGAGACGTTCAGCCACTTCCTTGACCGAATATCCACGCTCCGTGACCTGCGCCACCGCGTCGATCTTGAACTCATCTGAGTAACGAATTTGCCCTGACATTCGCGTCGTCCTTTGCTTCCAAAATTACCAAGCAAAGCATCTACAAATCTAGGGGCACCTCA
>JBCCAJ010000076.1:0-9222 GCA_039814845.1 Pseudomonadota bacterium
ACTCAAAAAACCCGGTCATGGAGTTGGCGATCACGTCATAATCCGCGCCCACATATTCCGGGCGAGACAGGATCTCCACCGCTTCAGGGCGGTTCTGGTTTTCGTTTTGATCCAGCCAAATGGCGGCACGAATAAGCGCCTTCACCACGGCCTTGGTCGTGTTGGGGTTTTCCTCGGCAAACTCTTTGGTGATGCCAAAGACCTTTTCGGGGTTGTTTTTCCAGAGCTGATAATCGGTGATCACCGGCACGCCGATGCCTTTGAACACAGCCTGCTGGTTCCACGGCTCCCCCACGCAATACCCGTGGATCGTGCCAGCTTCCAACGTCGCAGGCATCTGCGGCGGGGGCGTCACGGACAAAAACACATCCGCGCCAATCTGGCCTGAAATGTTCTCGGGTGAATAAAACCCGGGCTCCAACCCGCCAGCGGCCAGCCAGTAGCGCAGTTCATAGTTATGGGTGGACACCGGGAAGACCATGCCCATGTTGAAGGGCTCACCACGTGCCTGGAAATCCTCCACAACGGGCTTCAGCGCTTCAGCAGAAATCGGGTGTTGCGGGCGGCCATCATCCATCTTTGGGATATGCGGCTTCATCTGCTCCCACACATCATTGGACACGGTGATACCATTGCCGTTCAGATCCATGGAAAACGGCGTAATGATATGCGCCTCAGTGCCGAAGCCGATGGTGGCGGCCAGTGGCTGACCGGCCAGCATATGCGCCCCGTCCAGCGTGCCATCAATGACGCCGTCCAACAAAACCTTCCAGTTCGCCTGCGCTTCAAGCGTCACGAAAAGCCCTTCATCAAGGAAGTAACCATTTTCATACGCCACGGCGAGCGGCGCCATATCTGTCAGTTTGATGAAGCCGAAGGTCAGTTCATCTTTTTCCAGCTCGAGGATCTCGGCCTGCGCGGCGGTGCTCATCAGAGCGGCCGCGACGCCAGCCAGTAGGGTCCTTGCGATCATGCTGTATCCTTTCGTCAGGTGCGTGGGTGGGGCCTGAGCGCCACGAAAAAAGCCGCATTCGACACCTGCCACGGGTGGCACAGGTCGAAAGCGGCGCTGCTTGGGGTGGCCCGATCATTCGGGAGAATCGAAGGGAGCATCGTTGCTCGTAGGCTGAACTTGCTCTGATTGCCGTGGGAAAAGGAAGAAATTCAGGGCGTATTTTGCAGTTGCAGCAATGTGATCTGCGCAGTTGCCTAAAATTTGCGCTTTATCCCGGCGTTGGTTCAAAAACGCGCCCGTCAAAGAACGCATCCCGCGGCAGGATAAGTCGCCCGCCGACGGATCCCACGGCAAGGGGCTCATTCACCGCGCCCTCTACCTTGGCCGAAGCGGACGGCAAATCATGGGCCACATGCCCCAAAGCCGCGCGATAAATATCGGAACGGAAAGTCGTTTGTGCCTTCAATGCCTCCTGCGGATCAAGCCCGAAACGCTGCACCAATTGCTGCCCGATCCATTCGGCCTGACTGCGCCACGGAAATCCGGCAGCGCCGGTGAAGAAATCGACAAACCCCGGCACATGGCGCAACTCTCCTTTCGAGGAAATCATGAACCGTCCCAAAAGCGCGCATTCCACGATTTCGGGCGGCAGGTCGAGATAGGGTTCGCGGCTTAGCAATTCTGTGGTCAGGCCGCGGGACGTGGGATCAGACAGCCACCGCGCGGCGCGCCAAAGCGCCCGGATCAGGCGATGGGCCAATTCTGCATTGTCATCGGCCCAACCGGCGCGCGTGGCCAACACCTTTTCTGGTGCAAAGGCCCAAATGGCGGGGCACGGCAATAGCAAATCGGCGACGCCTTCTTCCACAGAAGACGACCCCCATGGTTCGCCCACGCAGAACGCGTCAATGTCACCGGCGCGCAGGGCATCGGCCATCATGGGTGGGGGAACCGTGTGAACGGACACGGCTTTCGGTGCCTTGAGACCCATCGCGTGAAGCCAATAATGCACAAGTTCCGCATGCATTGAGAACGGAAACGGCACCCCGATCCGGAGCGTGTCTTCGATCACCCCGATCAGCGCCTGCCCTGCGCTTTGTGCATTGTCGAAAGCAAAGTCATGCCCGGCCTCGCGCATGCGCGCGCCAATGTCCCGGCTGACACCGATCACATTGCCATTGACGGACAGAACGGACAAGGCCTCCAACCGCACGGCCGTGCCACCAAGGCCCAACGCGCCCGCCACCGGCACTGGGGCCAGCATATGGGCCGCATCCAGATTTCCAAAACACAGCTTGTCGCGCAGGGTCGACCAGGACGGTGAACGAGACAGGTTCAGGACCAGCCCTTCCTGTTCGGCAAAACCCATCTCGGCGGCGGCAATCAGCGGCGCTGCATCCACAAGCGGGATGAACCCAATATTGAGCTTGTGCAGCTTCATGACAATAACCCCGCACTTTCGACCAAAGCCTCGGCCACATCCGCCAGTCGCTTGCCTTGGTTCATCGCGGCTTTGCGCAAAAGGGCATAGGCCTCGTCTTCATCAATGCCTTTGGCCTTCATGATCAGGCCCTTGGCGCGGTCGATCACTTTGCGCTCTTCCAACGCGCGTTTGGTTTCGGCCAGTTCCGTGCGCATCCGCTGGAACATGTTGAACCGCGCGATGGCGGCATCAAGCACGGATTTCACCCTGTCCGGGCGCAACCCATCAACAACATAGGCTGACACACCTGCTTCAATCGCGGCTGAGGTCAGCGCATCATCAGAGCGATCCACGAACATCGCCACTGGTCGATCCAGCGGCTGTGAGGCAAGCGCCATTTCTTCCAACATATCGCGGGACGGATTGGCCATGTCGATCAGCACCATGTCAGGATTGAGCGCCCCGATCTGGCGCTTGAGGCTGGATCCTTCCGTGATCACCTGAATGCGCGCAAAACCCGCTTCGGCCAAACTGTCGACAATCTGGTTGGCCTTGTCACGGTCGGGTTCGACCAGAATGATGGAGAATTCTTGTGTCACTTGGGTGTTACGGAACGCATCGGCGGATAAGTAAAGCATGGAGGAGGCTTGGGCGCTGGCTAGACGGGTCGTGGCCGGAAGGTTGCACAAAATATTGGCACTCTCGGCGCACCCGGCCCGTTCGGGAATTGAGTATTCTTGGCATGATGAAACCGCAGAGGACGCGCCCCTTGTTCATCTCGCAAGAGACACTCCGGGGGTTTGGGGGCAGCGGCCACATGCAGATATTCAGTACACATCGCGCTGGTATCTGTGGTCTGCGACAAGGTCACCCAGATAGGCAGTAGCGGCATCCGCATCACATCCCAGGCCACCCGCGATGATCCGCAAAAGGGATGCCTCCACATCCGCTGCCATGCGGGACGCATCGCCGCAAATGTAGATGGCCGCGCCCTCTTCCAGCCAGGCAAAAACCTCTTCCGCGTTTTGTTCCAGCAGGGTCTGCACATAGACTTTTTCCGCCCCGTCACGGGACCAAGCGAGTGAGAGGTTGGTCAACAGGCCGCTCGCATGCCAGCCCTCAATCTGGTCCCGGTAAAGAAAATCTTTCGCCTCATGCTGATCGCCGAAGAAGAGCCAATTTTTTCCAGTAGACCCAAGCGCCTCCCGCTCTTCCAAAAATGCGCGGAACGGCGCAATCCCGGTGCCGGGGCCGATCATGATAAGCGGCTTGGTGTCATCGGCGGGCAGATGGAAATGCGGGGATTTCTGCACGTAGACACCCAGCATCCCGCCCGCCTGCAGCCGCCCGCCCAAATGGGTAGACGCGACGCCTTTGCACGCCCGGCCATTGAGATCGTAATGCACTTCGCCAACGGTCAGATGCACCTCGCCCGGATGGGCTTTGGGGCTCGAAGAAATGGAATAAAGTCGCGGTTGAAGCGGGCGCAGGGCAGAGGCCAGGGTTTGCGCGTCGCAACCGCCCTTGAGAGAGACAAGGTCGAAGACTTGTGCGCCCTCCGGCGGGGTGTCTATGCCCAAGGTCTCTAAGGTGTTGGGCGTCACCGTCGCGATATCGAGCTTCGTCGACAGAGCTGCCATGAGCCGCGCGGGGCCGGATTTCAGCTCCACCGTTTCGCGCCCCGTGAGGCCTGCCGCATCCAGAATGGTCTGAACATCGCCCGGGCAGTTCACCGGCCACACCCCCAACGCATCCCCGGCCCCGTAATCCAGATCGACACCACCCCCAGCGAGCGACACTTCAATGTGGTTTACGCATTTCGCGGAATCCTGATCGCTCAGCCGGTCGCATGCAATGAGCGAGGCCATGAACGGGTGGTTTTTGTCGAAGGCTGGCGCGGATGTATCTTCCATCCCAGGGGTCGCAACCGCCCCGGCGGAGGCATTCTGAAAAGGTTCAGACGCAAAAACAGCCGTCTTCCAGTCTGCAAAGTCATCCTCAAAATCCAGATCGCATTTCACGAGATCGGCGACCCGCGTGGCCCCCAAATCGGATAGCCGCACATCGATATCCTGGGCGCATTTGTTGAAATCGGCATAGCTGGTATCACCCAGGCCGCAGACCGAAAAATGCAGCGACGCGGGCAGCGGCGCGCAGTCGTCGGCCATCAGCGCTTTGAAGAACTGTGCGGCGTTATCTGGCGGCTCCCCTTCGCCGAAGGTGGAAACAACGATTGTCACATGCTCCATCCCTGCCAGATCGGTTGGGGTCACGTCATCGAGCACCGACACATTGGCCTCAAACCCTTGGGTGCCCGCGAATTTACGCAGGTCCTTTGACAGCGCCTCGCAATTGCCGGACTGAGAGCCGTAAAGCACTGCCATCTCCGTCAGCGGTGCCTCACCCGCATTGGCAGAGGCCGCGATGGCCGACAAGCCGGTCAACAACCCGTTGAGCCATTGGCGCTGTTCGGGATCAAAGGGCGCATCTTCGGGCACCAGATTGACCTGAGGCTCGGCCGCCGAAATGGCCGCCTCGATGGTTTGAGCGATGATCGGGTTTTGCGCGTTCATGGCTTGGTCCCTTCCAAATCAGGCCGCAGATTGCAGATTTTGGGGCAGAAGCGTTTGCAGCTCTGCATCCGTGAGCGCGCGGGCAAATTGCAGAAATGTCTCTTGGCCCTTGCGCCGCTGCAAATAACTGCCAACGACATGTTCAACGATTGCGTAAATTCCTTCACTGGCCACGGGGCCACATAGGGGGCGGGCGAGACCTTGGTCCTGATCCGACCCACCGCCGATGACGATATTGTAGCCTTCCCCACCCCCCGGCGCTGCTGCGCCCACAAGGCCGATATCGCCGATGTAATGCTGCGCGCAGGAATTGACGCAACCAGTGAGGTGGATGTTGATCGGGCTATCGAGCGTGAATCTCGCCTCAAGATGCCGGATTAGCATCAGTGCATCTTGCTTGGTGTAGGCAGCGGCGAACTTGCAGCCCCATTTGCCTGTGCAGGCCACCGCGCCGGCGGCGAAAGAGGAGGCACGCGTCGCCATACCTGCGGCCTCCAACACCGCGCAGGCCGCATCGATCTTTGTGTCGGGGATGTGCGGGATCAGCGGATTTTGCCAGACCGTCAGGCGAATATCCCCCGTACCAAAGGTGGCCGCCACCTCTGCCAGTACACGCATCTGATCCGTAGACAAACGCCCCAATTCCAGCGCCACACCGATATAGTTGAGACCGTCTTGTTTCTGCGGATGCACGCCAATATGCGCCTGTCGGTCGATGGCCGGGCGCGGCTCCAGATGGGTCTCGGATAGCCGCTGCAAGGTGATGCCTGACCCGAATTCGTCCAGCTTTTCCTGAGACTTATCCAGGAACCACTCGACACCCTCTTTTTCCAGAAGGTACTTCAAACGCGCCTTTTTGCGGTTGGTGCGGTCACCATGTTCCACGAACACACGCAGCATCGCCTCCGACACATCAACCGCCTCTTGGGGACGACAGATGAGCCCGGTATCGCGGGCAAAATCCTTGTGCCCGGTGATCCCGCCAAGGGCGATTCGGCACCAGATGCCTGGCTCAATACCTTCATCATTGGCGCGAACTTGGGCCGCCAAAAACCCGATGTCATTGGTGTCACTCAGGCAGGACAGCCGCCCGGCGTTATCAAAGGAAATATTGAATTTGCGCGGAATGCCCTGCAGCTCGCGCGACCGTAAGATCCGGGTGCTCAGCTGCTTGGCCTGCGGGGTCATGTCGATCAGCTCATCCACATCGAACCCGGCACTTGGCGTCACGGTCAGGTTGCGCGCCGAATCCGCGCCTGTGCCTTGAGACGTGAGGTTGGCCGCCTCCATCCTCTCAATCAGTTGGACGACAGAGCGCGGCTTGATCTCTCGCAACTGCAGGCTGCCGCGCGTGGTGACATGGGAATATCCGCCTGCAAACTTTTCCGCGCAATCAGCGAGAACCGCCATCTGCGCTGCCGTCAGCACGCAAGCGGGCGCTCGCAGGCGCATCATGTAGCCGGGGCTGTTTGGCGTCACATTGAAAAATCCAAGGTGGCGCAACAGAAACTGATCGAGCCCTTCGGCCAAATGATCGTCTTTGGACCACTGCTCTACCGTGCGCCAAATATCCAGCGGGTGGGTCTTGTGCTTGGCCAATTCCTCTTTGCAGAGGTCTTCCAGAGGGACGCCATGAACCGTCTCGGCGACAGGACCCTCAGGCGCGGCACCACCGCCGAACGCCTTGTGTAACTCAAGTCGCATGATGACCTGAGCGAGGTATTTCTGCTGCTCTTTGGTGAACCCTTGCGACATGCTGATCTACCTGATTGCTGGCTATCGCATCCACGAATGTGGGGCGAAAACGTAGCTTTTGTGACTGGTAGAAGCTCAGCGTTGCGCTTCAATGGTAAAGCCGCGCGTCGTTGCGCTTGCTGCTGTGGAAACCAAAAAACTGGCAACTTGGCAAGACGCACTCCGCAAAAGATTGAAGAATTTAAGAGGGGCGCGGTCAAACTGCACGGAAAATAGACACGTCTGTGCGCTTGCCAAACCGGGGAATGAAAACCGTCGCAGCGTGCCCCGGTTCAAATCATCTCAGTCAGTTCACGGGCGAGCAAATCGAACACGACCCGGATGCGATGGCTTGTTTTGAGTTCCCGGTGCGTGACCAGCCAAATGGGAAACTCCAGTGACGGCAAATCGGGGATCACCCGTTCCACGCCATGCGCCGTCTCCCCCAGATGCTCTGGCATGAACGTCATTCCGTATCCGGCCTTAAGCAATTCCCAAAGCACCACGCCATTCTCGCTGGAGATCGCGAAATTCTCACTGCGGATGGGAATGCCCTTGTCGCGCAAAATTGAGATCAACTGTTCGTTGTCAGGACTGCCGACAAAAGTATGATCGGCCAGGTCGCGCAAGGTTTTCGGTCGTCCGGCTTTTTCGAGATACGTGGTCGCGGCGTAGAGATTTGCACCGAAATCCCCGATATGGCGTGCGATCAAATCCCCCTCTTTGGGCCGAACGTGGCGGATCGCGATATCGGCATCCCGTTGCAACAAGTTGGTGATGTCATTGGATGACACGATCCGGAGGTGCAAAGCAGGTGCCACTTCACGAAGTCCATGTAGCAGGCTGGGCAGGATGGTCGCAGAGGCAAGGTCTGTAGCAGACAAAGCCACCTCACCGGTGACCTCCTGCGATTGGCCGGCTGCTATCGTGGAAATCAGCGTAGCGGTCTCGCCCATGAGCCGGACATGGGTCAAGAGTTCCCGGCCGACATCCGTAAGAACAGGGCCACGCACGCTGCGCTGAAACAGCATCACATCAAGTGCTTTTTCCAACCCATCGATCTGACGGCCAATGGTGGGTTGCGTTGTTTTTAGCGCACGAGCAGCACCGCTGAACGATCCTTCCTCCGCAGTCGCAAGAAAGGCGCGCACCTGATTCCAATCAAAAGACATCGACTGCCAGTTCATGCAAAAACGTATAGCTTAAATGCGAATTTCGGCAATATCCAATGCATGAGCGCATGTCTAAGTCACCGCCGCAAGGAGACATAGCATGCTTCATTCCACCCCCCAGCCTTGGCGCTTCTGCATCCGCGGGGTCGCCATTTTCACCCTCAAACGTCAAAGGACGCCCCTATGACGGCCCAAGCCTTCTGAGACCGGCACGCCCAAAAATATGCCAAGCAACCCATCGCGGATCAGACCGCCTATGAAGAGAAACTGCGCCGCGTGACAGATCTTCTGCGCCCGACCGACCGCGTGCTGGAAATCGGCTGCGGCACGGGCGGGACGGCACGACATCTCGCACGGGTCGCCGACCATGTGACGGCCACCGACCTGTCGGCTGAGATGATCCGCATCGCAAAGGCGAGGTCGCAGAAAGATACCGGATCAAGCCCTGACTTCTTACAGGCCGAAGCCGGAAAGCATCTGGGCGGCAAGCCCTTTGATGCCGTTTGCGCGTTCAGCCTGTTGCACCTTGTCGACGACATCCCCAGCGTGTTGGACGTTGTTTTCCAGCAGGTCAAACCGGGGGGATATTTCTTGTCCAAGACGGTCTGCCTGAAGGACGGCGCCCGTTGGATGCAATGGATGGTGCGTTTGCTTGTGGCCACCCGCGTAGCGCCCACAGTCACACTCATCAGTCGGGCGGAACTGACCCGCCATCTCACGCATGCCGGCTTTGATGTCGTCGAGACGCGTTACTTTGGAAAGAAGCAGATCAACCCGTTCATCGTTGCCCGCAGACCGTCTGATTGTTCGGCTCTTCCCACCAACACCCAGTGAACGGCGGAAAAATGACCCCCACCGACCCGCGCATAAAGCTTTCGGCGTTTTGGCTTTTCTTATGGCTCAACCTGATTTTTCGCGACATCCACCAAATGGACCTGGCATCGCATCCTGAGGTGGTTCGGACGGGCGACCACAACGGCAACCGGATCACAGAAGAGCTTATGCTTTTGGGCGATGTCCTGGTCCAAATTCCGATTTCGATGGTCCTCGTCTCGCGTCTGTCCCCCCGTCGCATCGGGCGCGCTGTCACGATCATAGCCGCGATCCTGACCACGGGCACGCTGCTGTCGGCTGCCCTGACGGATATGAATGACACGTTTCATCTGACTGTCCAGCTTATCGCCATGGCGGCCATCCTTCGGACAGCATGGGTCTGGCGCGAACACACGCCGGTCGCAGCCGCGCCGCGCCACGCCGTCTTATAGTCAGGACACGAAATGTTTGCTCAAAATCAAGCGCGCGATATCGTCGAACGCTACGACCAATTGGCCTCTCACTATGACAAAATGCATCGTCGGTGGCTGC
>JBCCAJ010000507.1:0-1938 GCA_039814845.1 Pseudomonadota bacterium
AGATGCGCCAGTAAAGCGCGGTATCGTGGCCGATCACGGGTTTGCCCAAGCGCTCTTCCAGCATTTCTGTCAGGTGCACGGGCCGTTGCGGCAGCCCGTCAGACCCGGAGCGGAAGTTGCACATGCCATTGATCAGGTAAGAATCCGCATTCGGCGCCTTATCGGCCACATATTCAAAGCTCTTGAGCGCCAGATCGCCGTCGAACACCCAGCGCTTGTCGTTGACCTCTTCCTGGCTGTCGAACCAGCCCTGGTCGTGGAAATTGCCGGCCCAGATCACATCAAAGCCAGCCTCTTTAAGAAACCCCACCGTGCCCTGCCACCACGCAGGCCAGTGATACGCGGCGTTGAGCGCGACTTTTTCGACGTTCATCGCGCGCAAGGCCTCCACCATCGCGTAGCCCGCCATGTGAAACCGCACGCCGTGTTTGTCCGAGAGATCCTCGCAATGCTGGCGGATGCCGTCGACGCCCAGCCCGCTGGCATGGACCCAGTTGGACCCCACCTGCCCCGCCACATCGGCCCCGTTGCGGGCCATGCAGTGGACGAAATCATCCATCATGCCGAAGTTTTCCTTCCGCTGATCCAGCCCATGGGCGTAGTCGGGCACATGCAGCATCCAGCCATGCACGCCAACGCTGTCGGGTGCCATACGCAGGAAGTCCGACGGCGCACCGCAATAATCAAAAGGCGGGCAGGTGAACCCCACTTGATGCGGGAAGAGCTTGTGCTCTGGCCGCCAGGTTTCAGGCATCAACATCGGATAAGTCCCCCCTTTGCCTCATACGCCATGTCAGATGGTCAAAGCGGTCCTGCCCGTAGAAGGGCTCGCCCTCATAGACCATCAGCGGCACGCCCCAGTGGCCGGCCTTTTGGATCGCCTCGGCATTGGCGTCGAGAACGGCGCGCGCTGCGGCCTCCGGCGTGGCCTTTAGCACCGCAGCCATATCCATCCCGATATCGGCCATGGCGGTTTTCAAATGATCACCCGCATCCCACCCGGGCGTGGATCCGTCCCACAGAATGCGCCCCACACGGTCCAGAAACGCAAGCCCCTGCCCGGCCTCCACCGCGCCCACGAACAGCCGGTAGAGCCGCATGTTGCGAGGCTGACCTGGCGTCGCAATCCAAAGTGAGCCTGGCTCAAACTCAATCGGCGACGGATCAGGATAGGCGTGCGGCAGGCCCAGATAGTCAGCCAACGGCATGGTGTCGGTTTCGAAATAAGCTTGTTCCACCATGTCGCGATCGCGGTAGCGGTCCGGCAAGCGCAGGACCCCGCCCAAAAGGGGGCGGATCACCACATCAACACCGCGCGCCTCAAGCCCCAGCAGGCGATCCAGCAAGAAATAGCAATAATCGCTTTGCAGCGAGTAAAACACCTCGACCCCCGCCATCAGGGCAGGCCTTGCGATGGTTTGCGGCGACATCGGTGCGGGCTAGCCATCGACGGCCTCACGCATCCATTGCTGCAACTTTTGCACGGAATGTTCGGAACTGACCCCTCCGGCGGGATCAACCACCAGCGGCCCAGGCCGGTAGCCCTTGGATTTCAGCCCACGGTGAACCGATTCCACCAGGTGAATGTCTTCCTCGACCGTTGTTTCGCGATCCTGAATGGCCAGATCCCGGATCACCAGATCCTCCACCCCGCCTTGCGTATACCACCCGCGATAGACCGTGCAGTGATCGACATCTGAAGGCCGCCAGTGATAGGTGTTGAGCACATTGCCCGGGTAGCACTGAAAACTCACCATCGGCCACAGGAACCACGATCGGTATTCATCGGCGTGCGGCACGGACAGGTCCACCGGATAGGTCATCTTTTCCATGCTCTGACACTCTGTCGTATGGCGCAGGGTGTAGCCCTTCTCCATCGGCTGAATGTCATAGGTCTCGGGCTTGATCACGCCGGTGGCAAAGGTCTTGTGATTGATC
>JBCCAJ010000350.1:0-3747 GCA_039814845.1 Pseudomonadota bacterium
ACGGGCGCGCATCGTTGGGGTCGATCCGCTGACCGCACCGGGCGGATCAGGCACATCCGTTCTCAGCACCCCGCCCGAGCCGCAGGAATTTTTGGGCGATGGCGTGATTTTCGCCCATCCCGGCGTGGCAGAGGCACTGGCCAACAGGGTCAGCGCCCAGGTCATTTCGGATGCGGGCGTGGCGCCGGACACGGCTTTGATGGATGTGAGCGTGGCCGGGCGGTTGTTGGATCGCTCTGACCTGTCGCGCCTGATTGTGGGCCCGGAGCAACCCATGGGTTTGCCACCTGCGTCCGACATTGCGCCCGAGCTTATCCGCCAGAGTGCGCAAGAAGGCGCAGAGATGGGGCGTCTGACCGACAGTTTCCACCTCAACCTCACCGCTTTTGGGCTGCTGGCTTTCGTGGTGGGGCTCTTCATCGTGCATGGCACCATTGGGCTGGCCTTTGAACAACGCCGCGGCATGGTGCGGACACTGCGCGCCTTGGGAATGCCTTTGCGCACACTGATTGCCCTTCTTGCCATGGAAATGGCCGCCTTTGCGCTGATTGCAGGAGGGGTGGGCGTGCTGCTGGGATATGTGATCGCGGGGGCGCTTCTGCCGGATGTGGCGGCGACACTGGAGGGGCTTTACGGGGCGCAGATCTCAGGCGCGTTGCAGCTGAGGCCCGATTGGTGGCTGACCGGGTTGGGGATTGCGTTTGCAGGCACCCTTATCGCGGCTTCGGGCGCGCTGTGGCGCATTGCGCGCATGCCCCTTTTGGCAAGCTCAGGCGGTCGAGCCTGGGCTGTGGCGACTGGCAAGACACGCGTTTGGCTGGGGTGGGTTGCACTGGCCTTGAGCGTTTTGGCGGCGCTTGCCCTGACGTTTGGCCAGGGCCTGCTTTTGGCCTTTGCAGGACTTGGCGCGCTGTTGATGGGCGCAGCACTCGCTTTGCCTGCCCTGCTTGATCGCGTGCTCACCATAGCCGAGAACCGCGCAAAAGGCATCCGCGCACAGTGGTTCTGGGCCGATACGCGCCAACAGGTGCCAGGGCTGTCGCTTGCCTTGATGGCGCTATTGCTGGCGGCGGCGGCCAATATCGGCGTCTCCACCATGGTCTCAAGCTTTCGGCTGACCTTCGTGGATTTTCTGGAACAACGGCTCGCCTCTGACCTTTACGTTCAAGCCATTGACGAGGCGCAAGCGGCCGAGGTTGAAGCGTTTTTGAAGCCCCGTACAACAGAAATCATGCCCCTTCTTTACATTGACACTCGACTGGCCGAGGCCCCGGCGGAGTTGTTCGGCGTGCGCGTCGGGGCGACCTATCGCGACAATTGGGGGTTTCTGGACGCCCGGGATGACGCGTGGGACGCTGTTGCACGAGGTGAGGCAGTGGTCATCAACGAACAGATGGCGAGGCGTTCGGGTCTGTGGCTGAGCGACGATCTGACAGTCGCACCGGGGGTCACCCTGCCCATTGCGGGCGTGTTTGGCGACTATGGCAATCCGGTTGGTCAGGCGGTGCTCAGCGAAACCATGTTCCTGAACCTGCATCCCGATATCCGTCCCACCCGGTTTGGCATCCGCGTGGACGACAAGGCGGCAACCCGTGCAGCCTTGCTGGCTTTCGGCCTCAAAGACCCCCAGATCATTGACCAGAAGGTGATCAAGGATTTCTCTCTGGATGTCTTTGAGCGGACCTTCACAGTGACCGCGGCGCTCAATGTGTTGACGCTGTCCGTGGCGGGTTTCGCGATTTTGACCTCGCTGCTCACTTTGGCGGCGATCCGGGTGCCGCAATTGGCCCCTGCCTGGGCCATGGGCTTGACGCGTGCCGATCTTGGCCGGTTAGAACTGCTACGGGCCGTGGTGCTGGCCGCGCTGACGATGCTCTTGGCGGTGCCATTGGGCTTGATGCTGGCGTGGGTGCTGCTCGCCGTGGTGAATGTGGAGGCGTTTGGCTGGCGCCTGCCCATGTTCACCTTCCCGCTCGATTATGCAATGCTTGCCGGGTTTGGCGTGCTGGCAGCTGCTCTGGCTGCGCTTTGGCCTGCGCGACGGCTCGCGCGCACGCCGCCTGCCGATCTGCTCAAGGTATTTTCCAATGAACGTTAGAGCCTTCATTGTCCTGTTCTTCTTGCCGCTTTCGGCATGGGCGCAAGGGTTCGCGGGTCTTGGCACCGACGCCGATGGCTTTTCCGTGCCGGAACGCGGCTATCCTTTCAACTTCCCAGCTGATCACGGCCCCCATCCGGATTTCCGCATTGAGTGGTGGTATCTGACCGCCAATCTGGAATCTGAAGACGGCACGCCCTACGGCCTGCAATGGACCCTTTTCCGCTCGGCACTGGCCCCCGAAGAACGCAGTGGCTGGGACAGCCCGCAAATCTGGTTTGCCCATGCCGCCGTCACGACGCCGGATGACCATCATGTGTCCGAGCGCATCGCCCGGGGCGGCATCGGACAGGCTGGCGTGACAGCAGCGCCTTTTAACGCCTGGATTGATGACTGGCAGATGTCAGGCGCGGATTTCGACAATCTTCGGCTCACCGCGCGCGGCACGGATTTCGCCTATGACATGGCGCTGACCGCGACCGGGCCGCTGATCTTCCAGGGCGACCAGGGCTATTCGGTGAAGTCTAAAGAGGGACAGGCCAGCTATTACTATTCGCAACCCTTTTTCGCCATCTCCGGCATCCTTTCTCTGCCCGAAGGCGATATGAAAGTCAGCGGTGAGGCATGGCTTGATCGGGAATGGTCCTCCCAGCCGTTGTCGGACAACCAAACCGGCTGGGACTGGTTTTCGCTCAGCTTTGAGGGCGGTGATAAAATGATGGGATTCCGTTTGCGCCAGACGGATGGTTCGCATTTCACCGCAGGCACTTGGATTTCGCCCGAAGGCACCACAGAACCCTTTGCCAATGGTGTCTTCAACGCCGACCCAAAGGCTGTGTCACAGGTTGCAAACCGCGAAATCCCGACTCAGTGGCGCGTAAGAGTGCCGCAGAAGGGTGTCGACGTCACAGTCCGCGCCCTAAATCCCGACGCATGGATGGATGTAAATGTGCCCTATTGGGAAGGGCCTGTCACGGTGACAGGCAGCCATGACGGGCGCGGATATCTGGAGATGACAGGATATGAGTGACGCGCAAAAAGATCAGACAAAGGACTTGACGGTCTACTACGACGGTGCCTGCCCACTGTGCCAGATGGAAATCAGTCACTACAAAGCGCAGACGGGCGCAGACAGCATCGATTTCGTCGATGCAACCACCGCCGAGCTGCCTGATGATCTGGACCGCGACACCGCGCTGGCGCGGTTCCACGTGCGCCGTTCAGACGGCTCGTTTGCATCTGGTGCGGCGGGTTTTGCAGAGGTATGGAAAGGCTTGCCCAAATGGCGCTGGGCTGCGCGCTTGGCCGCGCTGCCCGGTGTGCTTTGGATCATGGAACGCATGTATCGCGCGTTTTTGCCGATACGGCCCTATCTTTCGAAAGCGTTGAGTCGATGGAAAGCGCGCGGTTCGAATGTACGCGTTGAAAGAGCTGAACCGTCAGAAAAACTTTAGGCCTCCGGCGGGGATATTTTTAGCCAAAAGAAGCACGAAGCTCTCGCGCTTGACTGGCCGGACCTATTCCGGGGAGGCGGCGAAGCCCTTGGGCTTCGCCGGACGAGGCAGAGCCTCGTATCTCAGATCAGGCGAGTGCCAGGCTGCCAGCCGATTGACGCCCGTCGCGCCCGGCTTCCAGCTCATAGGTCACGG